>NZ_JBIVIF010000043.1:0-54916 GCF_044749595.1 Pseudomonas sp. NPDC089392 | reverse complement strand
CACCGGGCGCACCTACTGCGGCGATCAGCTCCCGCCTTACGACCTGCCCAAACACAAGACGCGCATGACCATCAAGAGCCAGACCCACAAGGGCAGTGGTTTCAATGAGCTGCGCTTTGAGGATGAACTGGGCAGGCAGGAAGTCTTCATCCACGCAGAAAAAGACCAGAACAACGTCGTCAAGCACGACGAAACCACGCAAGTCGGTAACGACCGCAGCGAACGTGTCGAAAGAGATGAGACTGTTTCAATTGGCCAGGATCGACGGGAAGATGTTGCCCGGGATGAGTCTGTCAGCGTCGGGCAGAACCGTGTACAAGAAATCGGCAATGACGACAGCCTGACCATTGGCCGGACCCATACCATCATCACCGGCCAGGACCGCATCGAACAGGTCGGCAACCATCGCCAGGACACCACCAAAGCCAACCATACGATAGAAATCGGTGGGCACCTGGAGCAGGTCGTGGCCGGTCACAGTACCTTGCAGACAGGTGAAGCCATCCGGCACACCACAAAAGTCTACGACATCCAGGTCAGCGAAAGCCTCACGATCAGGAGCCCGGCCGGCTTGCTGCGCATCGATGGCGCCGGCATCACGCTGGACGGCCTGGCGCTGGCCTTCAAGGGGCCACTCAGCCAGCAGGCAACGGGTAGCCAGCGCACGACATCGACCTCTGGCGTACCCGAGCCTGGCGAGCCCATTTGCCTCAGCTGCTTGCTGAAAGCGATCAAGCAAGGCCACAGCGTGATTCGCATGCAGGGAGCAAGCTGATGCCCAGCCCATTTGTCAGAGCAATGGTCGAGGTGCTGCGGGCATCCGACCGGTATCGCCTGAGCGCCATCGTGGAAATGGCCAATCTGTCCCCCAAGGCACAGGATGAACTGACCCGGCACTATGCGGACCGCTGCTTGCCGCTGTTGCAACAAGCCCAGTTCAGCAACCTGCGAACGGCAGGGCCCTGGCTGTTCGGATCGCGGCCCGGTTCCGATGTGTCGGCCCAGTACGATTTTCAATGGCAACTCGAGCAGCTTGCAGCGGGTGCGGTATGTGGCTGGGTCGTCAGTGCGCTACCAGCGGTGCAACTCGCCCGGCATTTGAGCCATGCCAATATAGTCACAGGCCCTGACGGCCATTCATACCTCCTGCGCTTTCACACCGCTGCAGCGCTGCAAGTGCTCGATACACACCGCGAGCTCCCAGGGATAAGCGAGTGGCTGGCCCCCATTCATCACTGGTGGTCACCGGTGGCGCACCCGAGCAAACGGTTGTGGCAGCAGATTTCCGGTGGCGATCAGCCTGCGGCCACACACATTCCGCCCATCACGCTGAACGAAGACTGCTGGGCCGAACTGGCAGGTGACCCGCTGAGCTACCAGCTTGCCGAATTGCTCAATGACGGGCAGTCCTGCCCGGCGCTGGCGGCTGTTTGTCACGGCACTCGGGTCGGCCTGATCCAGCACTATCTGGATGAAGCGCGCGAACAGGGCCTGGACCGTGAGGAAGACCTCATCAGCTATGTGCTCATGCTGGCTCGCGACGGCGAGCACCTCAGCAACTCAACAGCCTGGCAGGACGCGATTGCCGCCACGCGCGAGCAGCACACATCCCTGATGGACAATGTGCAGCGATTTCTGCGCACCAAGGACTGAGGTACACAAACATGGACTCTCTCAGCAAAACCCTCGATCTGTGCAAGCACATCACCGAGGGCTACCGCCCCGCTCTGCGCAACAGCCCCGTCGCCGACTGCACCCGCCGCTTCGAACTGCTGCCCCTGCGCTATGCCGCCATCGGTGGCAACCCGGCACAACGCGCCCGCCTGCCCAAATTGCCGGGCTACCTCAGCCCGTTCCAGGATGTCGGCGAGCTGACTAATTCCAGCTACGCCATCCGCCCACTGCGCGAGGGCTTCCTCTACCTGCTGATCAAGCGCCACAGCGAGCCCGCCTACCAATGGCACAGCCAGTACCGCGTAGCACCCAACGGCTCGCTGCTGCACATCAGCGCCGACGCGCCCTGGGCGCCAGCCCCCAGCGCAAGCAACATGGCCGAGATCATCCGCGGCTTTGGCTGGACCATCACCCTCTACGACCTCGACGACATCCAGGAACTGCGCCCGCTGTTCAGCCCGTCCCCGCTGACCCCGCGTATGCTCGACAACTACCGCCTGCTCGACGACGAGTACCGCAGCAGCTTGCCGGCCATTGATATCGCCCGTTTCATCCAGCCCTCCGATGCGCCACCGCAACCCCACGTTCTCAAGCACGATCAGCTGGGCTGGGTTGCCGACTTCAAGGCCCAGGGCGACGCAGACCTGCAAGCGCTGCTGGACCTGCAGCCGTTCAACAACGACCAGATCGTCTCGCCGCACGCGTCACGCCAAGCCCTGGCGCCGCTGGTGTATCAAACCAAGCCGCGTGGCGCAGCCATCGTCGTCGAGGACGCCATCGGCATTACCCAGGAACTCAATGCCTGGCGCAATGCTGCGGTCGACGAAGTGAAAACCCAGTGGCTACAGCGCGAGGTGGAGCCAGGCGTGGACAACGAACGCCGGCTACTGGTCGCGCAATCGTTTCTGGAGATCGAGAAGCTCTACCCGCAGATGGTGGCCGACCGGATCGTCAAGCAGGCGGTCATGGCTGAGAACGTTCGCAATCAACCGTTCGTCCACGCGGAAATCTACGCTTTTTCCGAACGGGCCAGGCAACAGGCTGATGCGCATGACGAGCAGATGAAACCGCACCTCGCCAAGTTCGAGCGCGATGTGCGCGCCAAGGTCCAGGCTCGCCAGGAGGCTGGCGAGTTCAGCAAGAAGTTTGAGCAGAAATACGGCCATCTGGTCGACCGCCAGGCCATGCACGATCAGCTGGAAGGTTTCGAGCAGGCGATGCAGCAGGCCCAGCAAGCCGCCGAGGAGCGGGCCAAGGATCATGCCCGCTGGGTGATCAGTGAACGTCTGTTGCAGGCGCTGGACCGCTACGACAATGCCGACCTGATCAATGGCCTGGCCTTTGCCGAGCAAACCGGCCAGTGCGTGATAGGCATGGAGCTTAGCGAATGGGGCGCGACGGTGCTGGACCACTGGTGGCGCAGTGACGTGGCGGATCGGGACAACCTGGCAATGCGTGGCATCACGTACAACCAGGACGATATTCGTGAGGAGCTTGCAGCATTGCGGGAAGCAGCGAAAGCTGAACCCCCTTCGGAATCATCGTTCGTGCTACGCGAGTCCCTGGCCCGGCAAGCGCATATCGCGGCCAATGCCTTCGGGCGAATCAACACGCTGTACGAAGAATTGCAGAACAGAAACAGCACGGCCAGCATCGGCTTGTATGCCTGGTACGTCGCGCTGGGCCGGCAAGTGCTGCGCACTGGAGCCCCCAACAGCGTGGACCGCGCCCTGCACCATGGCTTACGCCTGACACTGTTTGCTTCGGTGCATGAATCGGCTGTCGATATTCGCCTGGGTGAAGCGGCTCGCAACGGACAACCAATAGACCCTCAACGCAGCGCCGGCCAGGTTTCACGGTACCTCGACCAAGCCTGGGCTGAAGGGCTGATGCAGGCCGACAGCAAGAAGAGTGACTTCTACAAGGTGCGCGCCGCCGGCCTGGTATGCCTGCTTGAAGGTATGTTGATGGCCTTCAAGGCGCGAGAGCTGCCCGACAGTGATGCACGGGTCAAGACCGAACTCATGGCGGCGGCGATGACCACGGCTGCGGCGGGGTTTGAGATTGGCGCCAGTTATGTGGATCAAGTGGTAACGCGATACGGGGCGAAAAGCGTTACGGGGCGAGGGGCAGCAGCGGTCTTGGGGAGGTTGAAGCTTTGGGGGGCTAGTCTGGCTGGTGCAGGAGGATTTGTGTTTGCATGGTGGGATTTTGCAGATGCTGAAAAACATTTACGTGAAAGGCAAAATGATGAGTCGACTGCTCAAACAAACCACCTGGCTAACGCTTACCGCGCTCGTGGGATGGCAACAATAGCCCTTGGACTAGCAGAAGCAGGAACAGCCATAGCAATTGCGAAGCCTCTTTTCGACTATCTATCTCATAACGCCAAGTCCAAATTCGGAAGAATGCTTGCCACATCTATGGGAGCACTCGCAAAAAAACTAGGGACAAAAAGTGCTCGACTCTTACTCTCACGCCTAGTGCTCGGCGCTTTTTGGCTAGGCCTAATTCTGACGATTGTCATTTATCTCCTTGAAGACGATGCATTAGAAAAATGGTGCAAACGCAGTTGTTTCCGCGCTGCGAGAACATCAAAACTCCATGAAGAGCACGAAGAGCTAAGCGAGCTTCATTCAGCTTTTAGCGAGGTCATATAATGTATTTGATCGAATGGGGACTCTGGCAGACGGCAATCGAGGCAGAAGCGCTACGAAACGAATATGAAAAAGAAATGACCGCTTCTGAGATAAACGCAACGCGGGATTTTTATGAGCTTGACCTAGAGGAGGAAATGCATTTTCGAAGGGTCAGTGAAAGACCTTGCGCTCGCGGACCTGTTTACGCCTTCAATGAGACTTTTTTGGAAATGCGCTGCGGGGGCTCAGAGGAAAAGCGAGGGCTAATTACAATCATGACTCTGGTAGGCTTAGGCCCTATCATATACACCGGAGCCATCGTCACTGGAGGATCAATCTACTTTGATTTTTTTTCACCTCACGCAACCTCCCTCGTCAATATCATCGTAACTATAGTAATGAGCGCCTTGGACGGCGCCATCATTTATTTTTATCTAAGATTCGGACTTCAATTCACGCGATTAGAAATGCTTACTAGCCGCCATCTAATCATTCGTTTCAACCGAAAAACCCAGCAGGTTCATCTGCATCGACCTAACAGTTGCGGCGGCATCGTAACCTTTCCTTGGAGAACAACCGGCAGCACGGGGATCTATCCAGAAGATGATTCCCTAAGCGCCGGCATGCGACTCGGCCTTGTCTGGCACCCCAGCCTCACCGGCCTGCCGCACATGGAAATGGCCCTGGTCGGCAAGCAAGGCCAGGGCGGCAGCGAGCTGCGTGACGAGTGGGAATTCATCCGTCGTTACATGGAAGAAGGGCCGCATGCCGTCCCCCGCCCCCGCTTGAGCACTCAGCTCCCCTCGCCCATCCAGGCATTCAGCGCCCAGTTCGAAGGCCTTGGCCGTTTCTTCCGCAAAAGCAGCTGGCTGTTCAAGGTCGTCCTGCTAATGGTCTGGCCCGCCTTCGTCATCGTCGGTACCGGGCATTGGCTCAGCCTGATGCTGTGTTGGCGACCTCGCTGGCCAAAGGTGATCCGCGAGGCCGGCATGCCCGGCAAGGCCGTTCCCCCCGTAACCACCCTCAGCGACTACCCGCCAGCGATACAGGAGCGCCTGCTCGCCAATGCCGACCGCTGGCAGCTCAAGCCCGGCAAGAGCCCGGAGAAAAAGCCGCGCAAGCCACGTACGCGAAAGCCACAGGAGAACCGGTATTTGTAGGAGCGGCCTTGTGTCGCGATCGGGGCGCGCAGCGGCCCCAGCACTTTCGGTATGGGCATTGAAATCTGGCGCTGCTGCGCAGCCCATCGCGACACAAGGCCGCTCTCATAGAACTGCGCAGCGACTCTGTAGGAGCGGGTTTACCCGCGAACACCGGCGCAGCCGGTGCCATGCACCGCGTTAAATTCTTCGCGGGTAAATCGGACCGCCGCACCGCCGCTCCCACAGCGGTACGCGGAGCGCTTGCCAGTAACAGTTCTCTGCGCGACAGCGCAGCCCAAAGGGCTGGGTGATCTCCTACAGCGAGGGCGCGTCAGTTTTTAGAACTCGAACGTATACCCCACAATCACCCGATTCTCATCCGCCGCATCGGCAAAGTTCGAACGCATGCTCGCGTTGCGCCAGCGCAGCGACACATTCCTGAGCGGCCCCGATTGCACCACGTAGGTGATATCCGTGGTCCGCTCCCACTCCCGCCCCTCCCCGTCCCGCGTCGCCAAGGCCCTGCCTTTGGCGGTGGCGATGCGCTGCGGGGCCACCTGGTCTCCCTTCACATAACGCACATTGAAGGTAAGCCCCGGGATGCCCAGCGCGGCGAAGTTGTAGTCATAGCGCAGCATCCACGCCCGCTCATTGGCCAGGGCGAAGGTGCTGACCTGCTGTTCGCTGAACAGGTAAGTATCAGTGCCGCCCACATAGGCATACGCCGTATCACCACGGCCTTTCTGATACCCGCCGCTGAACGTATGGCCCTGAACGTTGTAACCGAAGTTGGTGCTGAGAGTCTGGTTGTCGACCTCGCCCAGCAGCGCTCGCCCCTGCTCGCGGGCGCTGAACCAGCGCCACTCGGTGAACACCTCCCCCGGCCCCAAAGCGGTCTAGAGCTTGAACCCGGCAAAATCCCGACGGAACAGATCCTTGAGGTCACTGGCATGCAGGCTCAAGGTCAGGTTGGCCAGTGGCTGATAATCGACACCCACGTAGTACAGCCGGTCAGCGGTGACCGTTGCCGAATAGGCCCCCTGCTGCGCCATGGCGGTCAGGTCCTCGAAGTCGGTTGAATCACGCAACTTGGTGGCATCCACCTGCAGCAACGTGAACGTAAACCGGTCCAGGTCCTTGCTGACCAGTTGCGCGCCGTTGAACCACTGGGGGAACAAGCGGCTGTTGTTGGACGCCAGCAACGGCAGCTGCGGGCTCAAGCCACCGACCTTCAACTCGGTCTGCGACAGCTTCGCCTTGAAGGCTGCGACAGCCTTGGCGTAGTCATCCGCAGCACGTTTGTCGCTACCCCGGGGCAACAGGCCAGTGCCGCTGCGGTCGGGTGACGAATCCAGCTTGAGCCCGAGCATGCCAGCTGCATCCAGGCCGAAGCCGACCACGCCCTCGGTATAACCGGACTGCAGACGCAGCATGAAACCCTGGGCCCATTCACCACGCCGGGATTGCGTGGCGCTGTCGCCGTGAAAGTCGCGGTCGAAATAGAAATTGCGCAGTTCCAGGCTACCTTGGCCGTCTTCGATGAAGCCGGCCTGGGCGGTTTGGCAGGCGCAGCAAAGCGCCGCGAGCATCAGCGATGCCCGCCGGGAGAGAATGATCATGGGTGTGCCTTGTTCTTGTTGTTGTGCGAAGACTCAACGCCATTCAGCTTTTGGGGTTGCGCACGTAGCGCATCACCACCAGGCAGGCAATCAGGATCAGCGGGGCGATGGACAGCATGCCCATGTAAGTACTGCCCGTGACGTCATTGATCTTGCCCACCATCACAGGCGCGACGATACCGCTCAGCTGACCGACCGAGTTGATCGCGGCGGTGCCAGTGGCAATCGCCAACCCTGAGAAGGTGGATTGCGGAATGGTCCAGAAGATCGGGATGGCGATGAAGGTGCCAGCGGTGGCCAGCACCAACGCGGCCATCATCGCCACGGACGAGTCGGAGAACAGGCACGCCAGCAGGTACCCCATGGCGGCCGCGAGCAGGCAGTACACCAGGTAGCGCTTGCGCTCGCCGGTGCGGTCGGAGCGGCGCGTCAGCCACACCATGCCGATGCAGGCCACCGCATAAGGCAATGCCGACAGTACGCCAACCCAGAGCATGTCCTGCACCCCCGAGGACTTGATCAGGTGCGGCATCCAGAAATTCAGGCCATACGACGCGGTTTTGACCACGTAGTAGATGAACGCCATGATCGCCACTTCGCGGGTCAGCAGTACCCGCCAGATCGAACCGAGGATGGGTTTTGCGGTGCGTTTGTCCTGGGCCAGGTTCTCCGCCAGCAGGTCCTTCTCCTCACGGCTCAGCCATTTCGCCGCTTCGATGTCGCGGTCCAGTTTCCACAGCACCAGCAGGCCCAGCAACACGCACGGCAGCCCGGACATCAGGAACAACCAGTGCCAGCCGGCCAGGCCCAGCACGCCGTCCATGGTCCCCAGCAAAAAGCCGGCCGCCGGGCCACCCACTGCGCCGGCCAGCGGCACGGCCAGGAACCACAGGCCATTCATCTTCGCCAGGTGCTTGCGGGGGAACCAGCACGCCAGGTAGAACAGGATCGCCGGGCCGAAACCGGCCTCCATCACGCCGATCAGAAAACGCAGGAAGTACAGGGTGTACTGGGTGTAGGCAAACACCAGCGCAGCCGTGGCCAGGCCCCACGACACCATGATCCGGCAGATCCACGCCGGTGCCCCATAGCGCTTCAGGCCGAAACTGCTGGGTACTTCAAACAGCACGTAGCCGACAAAGAACATGCTCGCGGCCAGGCCGTAGGCGGCATCGCTCAGGCCCAGTTCCTGCTGCATCTGGGCTTTGGCGAAACTGATGTTGATGCGGTCGAAGTACGAGAACAGGAAGCAGATGATGGCCAGCGGCATGATGCGCCAGGCCACGCGGCGGTATAGCAGCAGTTCGTTGATGTGACTGTCGTTGCGCTCACGCGCCAGTTCGCCGGTCATGGCAACCATGGTGGATCTCCATTCTTGTAATTATTGGAGAGCAGCGACGCCTCTGCGGGCGCCGCTTGCAGGTTTTTCAGCGGATACGGACCAGCTTTTCCTTGAAGGCCTGGCCTTTGCTGACGTACTCGGCAGCGTTGCGTTGCATGCCGGCGATGGCTTCTGGCGCCAGTTCGCGCACCACCTTGGCCGGTGCCCCGAGGATCAGCGAGTTGTCGGGGAACACCTTGCCCTCGGTGACAATGGCCCCAGCACCGACCAGGCAGTTTTTGCCGATGACCGCGCCATTGAGCACCACGGCCTGGATGCCGATCAGCGCGCCATCGCCGATGGTGCAGCCGTGCAGCATCGCTTGGTGGCCGATGGTCACCCCCTGCCCCACGGTCAGCGCAAACCCCGGGTCTGCATGCAGCACCGCGCCCTCCTGCACGTTGCTGTGCTGGCCGATGCGGATCGGTTCGTTGTCCCCGCGCAACACCGCCTGCGGCCATACGCTGACGCCCTGTTCAAGGGTAACGTCGCCAATGACGCTGGCATCCTCGGCAACGAAGGTTTCCGGGTGCAAGGTGGGCGCAAGGCTGTCGTATTGGTAAATCGCCATTTCAAGCCCTCCTCAGGCCGCGTCGTCGGTTTTCAGCACACCGGCCGCGCACAGCTGGGCAATGTGCGCGTCGCTGTAGCCCAGCTCACGCATCACCTGGTGGGTATGCTCGCCAATCCGCGCGATGGCCCGGCGTGGCTGCAGGCGCTGGCCGTCCAGTGACAGCGGCAGCAAAGGCATCGGCGTGTGGCTGCCGTCTTCCAGTTGCAGGTTGGCCATGCCACCGCTTTGCTGCAGGTGCGGGTCGTCGAACAGCTCTTCCGGGCGGCGGATCGGCGCAAAGGGAATGCCGTTGGCCTCCAGTTGCAGCGCCAGTTGCCCCGCGTCCAGCGGCGCGAACACCTCGGCCAGGTGCGCCAGCAGCCGAGGCCGTTGCAACACGCGGTCGTTGTTGGTCGCCAGGCTCGGGTCGTCGAGCAAGGCGGTCTGCCCCAGTAGCTCGCACAACGCATGCCACTGCCCCTCACCGGTGGCGGCGACGAACATCTGCTCGCCACCGGCGAAGGTGAACACGTCATAGATGGCCCAGGCACTGATGCGGTTAGGCATGGGCGCCGCCGCCTCACCGGTGACCACGTACTGCTGCATGTGCTGGGCAGCCAGCAGTACGCAGTTCTCGTACAGGGCGCTTTGCACCTCGCGACCGTTGCCGGTGGTATGGCGCTCGTTGAGCGCGGCCAGTACACCGATGGCGCCGAACATGCCACCCATGATGTCGTTCACCGAACTGCCCGCGCGCAGTGGGCGGCCCACTGGCCCGGTCATGTAGGCCAGGCCGGCCATCATCTGCACCACCTCGTCCAACGCCAGGCGGTTGTCGTAGGGGCCGCTGAGGAAGCCCTTGTGCGAGGCATAGATCAGCCGAGGGTTGCGCTGGCGCAGCGCAGCGTAGTCCAGGCCCAGCTTGTGCATTCGCCCGGGCTTGAAGTTCTCGATGAACACGTCGGCGGTATCCACCAGCTGCAACACGGCCTCGCGGCCTTCGGGCGTTTCGACGTCTACGGCAATGCATTGCTTGTTGCGGTTGAAGGTGCGGAAGAAACCCGCCCCGGCACCCAGCAGCCGGCGCGTACCATCCCCGCGCACGGGCTCGATCTTGATCACTTCGGCGCCAAGGTCACCGAGGATCATGCCGCAAGTCGGGCCCATGACCATGTGCGAAATCTCGACGACACGGATGCCGTCCAAGGGAAGTGTGGACATCGTGGTACTCCTTGTTCGGGCAGGTCAGGCGTGCTGTG
Organism: Pseudomonas sp. NPDC089392; assembly: GCF_044749595.1. NCBI lineage: Bacteria > Pseudomonadati > Pseudomonadota > Gammaproteobacteria > Pseudomonadales > Pseudomonadaceae > Pseudomonas > Pseudomonas sp. NPDC089392. The sequence continues at coordinate 44,649 of NZ_JBIVIF010000043.1, read as the reverse complement.
CGGCCTGCGCAAAGTTCAACGGCAAGCCGGCGCGCGCGATACAGCCGTAAAGGGCCTCGCCCGGCAGCGCGTCGCTCAACACCTGGCGTGACGTGATCAGTGCAGGCAGGTCGATGCCGGTGTCGTAGCCCATGCTCTGCAGCATGAACACCAGGTCCTCGGTGACCGTATTGCCAGAGGCGCCTGGGGCAAATGGGCAGCCGCCCAGGCCGGCCAGCGAGGCATCCAGCTCGCGGATGCCCTGCTGCACGGCGACCAGGCTGTTGGCCAGAGCCAGGCCACGGGTGTCATGGAAGTGCGCAGCCTTCAGGCGCTCACCGGCAATCGCCCGCACGGCCTGAAGCACCGTTGCCACCTGGCCCGGGTTGGCGTAGCCGGTGGTATCGCCCAGCGAGACCAGGTCGCAACCGGCCTCGATCACCTGACGGGTCAGCGCGCAAAGGTCGGCCAGCGGCACCTCACCCTGGCGGGTGCAGCCAAAGGCAACTGACATGCCGGCCATGACCTGTACCTCATGCCGGCCCATTTCAGTACGCAGTTGGCACATGCGCCCCAGTTCTTCGACCATCTCCATGGGCGTACGGCGTACGTTGGCCAGGCTGTGCGCCATGCTGACCGATACCGGGGCGACGATGCGATGCGCGCCGGACTCCAGCGCATCCCTGGCCCCGCGCAGGTTCGGGGCCAGCACGGTCACTTGCAGCCCCGGGTATGTGAGGGCATGGGCCACCACTTCGCGGGCATCGGCCATTTGCGGCAGCACGCGCGCCGGCACGAACGAGGCCACTTCCATGTGGCGCACGCCGGCGGCATAGGCAGCGTCGACCCAGCGGCGTTTGGCTGCCGTCGGCATGATCGCCTGCAGGCTCTGCAGGCCATCGCGCATGCCGACTTCGTTGATTGTTATTGTTGTCATCACGGTCTCTCTGTCTCAAGCGTTGCGCCAGACTAAGAGCTGGATGGCGGGCAGAAAAGACGTGTTTCACGGGCTGATCCATCGTCAGCCACGATGGATCAGCCCGCAGCTTGCCAGGCCGGCGCGCGCAGCAGCAGGTGGTCCAGCAGGCGCCGCGCCGACAGCGACAAGGTGTGCCGGTCACGCATGCAGATGACGAACTCGCCCAATGCCCAGTCGTCAGTCAGCGGAATCACCCGCAGGTCGAACAACGCCGCATAGCGGGCCACGGCTTCCTGGGGGAACACCGCCAGGCCCAGGCCGAACTGCACCAGGCGATACGCCGCATCGAACGATGACACGTACGAGCGAAACCGCAGCTCCCGGCCGGCCTTTTCGGCACTCTTGCGCATGAAGGTGTTGAGGGTGGCGAACGCCGACAGGCCCAGATGCTCATAGGCCAGCGTCTCTTCAAAGGCAACCTGGCTGCGCCCGGCCAGGGGGTGGTCGGCGCTGACCACAACGGCCAGGTGGTCCTGGCGGTATGGCACGAACTCCAGGTCACCCACCGCCATGGACTTGCGGCAGATGCCCAGGTCTGCGCTGCCCTCGGCCACGCCGCGTACCACATCGGGGCTGAAACGCTCTTCGATATCGGCCTGGATCAGCGGGTGCTCCAGCATGAACGCCGACAGCTCTTCAGGCAGGAACTCCATGATCGACGACACATTGGCCAGCACCCGCACATGGCCGCGCGCGCCTTCGGCGTATTCGCTCAGTTCACTGTCCAGGCGTTCCATGGCGCGGGTCATTTCCCTGGCATGGCGCAGCAGGGCCAGCCCTGCCGGGGTCGGTTCCACGCCGCGCTTGCTGCGTGTGAGCAACGCTGTGCCGAAGCGTGCCTCGATGTCGGAAATGCGCTTGCTGACCGCCGATGGCGCCATGAACGCACGCTCGCCGGCGCGGGCGATGGTGCCTTCTTCACAGACGACGATGAACAGGTTCAGGGACAGGTGGTCGAGGGGCTGCATTGCTTGGCTCGGCTAGGAGATGGAAGGCCGAAGCAATGTAGCAAAAACATCAACGGCCTGTGGGAGCGGGCACGCCCGCGAAGAATCCAACGCGGTGCATGGCACCGGCTGCGCCGGTGTTCGCGGGTAAACCCGCTCCCACAGAGTCCCTGCCAGGTCGATCAGTTTTGGCCCTCATGATTGGGTTGAGGATGCCTACCCCAATCCCCCAAATCTGGGGGAACGGGACCCACCGTCAATCGCCGGGAAATTTCCCTTCGTAGAAACTGGATCCCTTATCCCACAAGGCCTTCAGCGGCATTTTCACGGTTTGGCACGCCTATTGCCGATCTCCTGTCAGACGCCCCAAGTCCATGGGCCCGTTTGCAGGAGGAAGTGACTCATGCTCCGACCGATACCCCACCCGCTGGCAGTCGCGATTTTCGCCGGCATGCTGCAACTCCCGGCGCAGGCCGCCTTGAATGCTGTCGATCAAGGTGCCTACCTACCCGCTAACGGCGGTTTCCCCGCCTGGTACCAGGACAGTCACGGTCGTACGCTTGACCTGTGCCTGACCAAGGCCGTCAGCTCTCGTGTCGCCGGCGCACCCGGCGCACCGTCGTACATGTGCACGCTGCTGCCAACCCCCGGTGTGTTCGACGATACCCAGCCTATCGTCTTCCCCACCAACTTCCCTGACGAAGCATTCTGGTTTACCGCTGACGCCTCCATCGTCGACGCCGCCCGCGGCATCGACCTAGGCTACGGCACCGCGATCGAAGCGGCGTTTGCCGCAGAAGAACCGGTCGAAGGTGACCAGGTCAGCTTCGCCCGGGTACGCATCCGGGTCGACGTGCCAACTGCCGGCACCTATGTGATCACCCACCCCTACGGCGTCGAAGTGTTCGACGTGCCAGCCGCAGGGCGCCGGGCGATCAACATGACCCGCGACATCGGCATCGCCGGCGCAGGCGACTTCACCGGTGCGCTCAAGGGCGACGTCGGGCCATTCCTGCGCAGCGTCAACGGCCCCTACACCGAAGGCAACGAACGCTTCATCGGTGACCCGAACCTGGAAGAACGGGTAACCGGTAGCCCGTTCAACACCAACTTCGTACGCATCGAAGGCCCCGGTGGCATTGACCTGCGCACCGAACTGTTCTCGATCTCGGGCAAGCTCTCGACCGTCGCCCTGCCTACCCCGCTGATGCCACAACGCAGCACCTATTCACGGCACACCGAGGATGGCAACCTGCGTGCCCAGCAAGACATCTTTGTCATGGCCCCGCCGCCACCCGGCAGTGTCACCCTGACCAGCCAGACGCCAAACCTCAACCTCACCGAGGCCAATGGCACCGGCGCCTGGTACGCCCAGTCGGCCCTCGACCCGGCTGCCGGCACCATCCTGACGCTGACCGCCGACAACAGTGTGGCTATCCCCACCAGCAGCCTGACCACCAGCAACGTGCCGCTGACCGACCTGGTCACCATCACCCAGGCCCAGTACAGCCTGTCCACCGGTGAACTGACCTTGGTAGCCAGTACCAGCGACGAAACTTCCCCACCCGTACTGAAAGCGCAGACCGGCAACGGCACGGCAATCGGCAACCTGAGCGGCAGTGGCGCAGTGAAGACGTTGGTCACCGGCCTGACGCCCGTTCCGCCGGCCAAAGTGGAAGTCATCAGTAGCAACGGCGGTAGCGACACCGAAGACGTGGTGCTGGTGCCATGAACAGACAAAGGCTCAGCCTTCAAGGAGGCAGCATGAACACTTGGTCGCGCCGTGCGCTGTTCGCCGCCGGTTTCTCCCTCACCATTACCAGTGCCGCCTTCGCCGCGCTGTCTGATGTCGACCCGGGCCCCTACACCTTTGCCACTGGCGGCTACCCAATGTGGTACAAGGACAGCCTCAACCAGTCCCTGGAACTGTGCCAGTCGCGAGCCACCAGTTCGCGAGTTCCGGGTACGCCGGCCGCCCCGTCCTACATGTGTACCCTGCTGCCAGAGCCGGGCATCTACGACGACGCCCTGCCGCTGGTGTTCCCCGACAACTGGCCACCGGAAATGTTCTGGTTCCTGGCCGAGGCGACCATCCCTGCAGTGGGCAACAGTGGCTATGAACTGGATGCCTACGTGGCCGGCGTGGAAGCGGCCTTCGCCGCAGAAAACCCGGTCGATGGCGACCAGCAGAGCTTCGCTCGCATTCGCATCCGCGTCTCGGTGCCGCGCGCCGGTACCTACACCATCACCCACCCCTATGGCGTAGAGACGGTCAACGTCACCACGCCCGGTCGGCGGGCGATCAACATCACTCGCGACATCGGCATCGGCGCACCGGGCAACTTCCGCGGCGCGCTCAACGGCGCCATCGGGCCATGGTTGCGCGGTGTTGGCGGGCCATACCCGGAACTCAACCCGGACACCGGCGCCACCGACCTCTTCATCGGCGACCCGAACCGGCCCGAAGCCGTAGTCGGCAGCCCGTTCGACACCAACTATATCCGCATCGACGGCCCACCCGGCCGTATCGAAACCTCGCTGTTCACGGTCTCGGGCAAGGTGCTGGACGAACGTGCGCAAACGCCGGTTACGCTCGAACGCGCCACCTACTCGCGCAACGGCAACGGCACCCGTGTGGAAGTGTTCGCCAAGGCCCCCAAAGAGGCCGGCCTGTGCATGCGCAATGGCCTGGCACTGATCGGCACCCCGCCTGTGCCTTGCCAATACGACCTGATCACCGACGACAGCGGGCTGTTCTTCACCCAGCAGCTCAGCCAGGACCCGCCACCGCCGGTTGTGGTGGTCACCGCCAGCAACAGCACCGCCGGCACCCAGCCGACCGCGCTTTCGAGCAAACTCACCGACGTGGTCAAGGTCAGCACCGCACGCTACGAATGGGCCACCAAACGCCTGGTGATCGAGGCCCGCTCCAGTGACGAGGTGGTGGTCCCGGACCTGCTGGCCCAGGGCTACGGCCGCATGTCCAAGCAGGGCGCGCAGCAAAGCCTGACCGTCAACGACGTGGCGCAGCCGCCGGCCACCATCACGGTCAAGTCGGCGCACGGCGGCAGCGACGTCGAGCCGGTGGTCGTGGTCGGCACTGCCCCGGTCGAAGCGGCCAACCAGCCGCCACTCGCCCAGGCCGATGGTGCCAACACCAGTGTCGGTATCCCGATCACCCTCAACCTGCTGCAGAACGACAGCGACCCGGACGGCAACGTGCCGCTGGCCATCAGCGACCTGACCCAGCCCGGTACCGGACTTGGCGGCGTGGTGATGAACGGCACCACCTCGGTTACCTACACCCCGCCAGCCGGGGCTACGCAACCGCTGGTGGCCATCTTCAATTACCGGGCGGTGGACGCCAAAGGCCTGAAGTCGGAACCGGCCACGGTCACCATCAACGTCGCGCCTAACCAGGCACCAACCGCCAACCCGGAAACCGTTGCCACCCTGGCTGTGCCATTGACCATCAACGTGCTGGCCAACGACACCGATCCGGAAGGCAACGTACCGCTAAGCGTAGGCAACATCACCCAGCCAGCGACTGGCCGAGGCACGGTCAGCACCGACGGCACCACGGTGACCTACACCCCACCGGCCACGGTGACCACCGCCTTCACCACCACCTTCACCTACCAGGCTCGTGACTCGCTGGGGGCGCTGTCCACCCCGGGCACGGTCACCGTCAACGTGTCGCCACGGCCCGCCGCCGAAACCTTCGCGGTCACGGCAGCCACGGTCACGGCACGCTCCAACAACCGTTTCAACTGGGACCTCAGCGGTACCTCGTCGGTAACCACCGGCAACACCGTCACCGTGCGGGTGACCACCACCACCGGCGTGCAAACCTTGGGCACCGCCACAGTACCGTTGACCGGTCGCTGGCGCCTGTCGGTCAGTAACAGCACCACGGTGATCCCGACTGCCGCGCCGACGGCGACGATCACCACCAGCCAAGGCACCAGCCGCACCGTCAACGTTGTCGTGCAGTAAAGGCCGGAGGCTGCGATGAAACGCCTGTATCCCTTGCTGCTCAGCCTGGCCCTGGTGGGCCAGGCCAGCTGGGCCGATGACCTGATGGACAATGCCGACCTCGCGCCCGGCAACGACCTCGGTGAACCGGTGATCATCCGCCTGCTGCCGGTCGGCGCCGGCCAGGCCGCGGTGATCGAGCAGCAAGGGTCGGGCAACCGCGCCGCCCTCGACCAGAACGGGCAGGCCCTGCTGGGCCGCATCGTCCAGGCCGGTGGCGCGCAGGAAGCGTACATCTTGCAGGAAGGCAGTGACCTGATGGCCGTTATCAGCCAACAGGGATATGGCAACAACGCATCGATCCGCCAGAGCGGCAGCAGCAACAGCGCAGCCATCGAACAGATCGGTAACGACAACAGCGCCAGCATCGTGCAGTCCGGCACAGGCCTAAACAGCTCTGTGAGCCAGAACGGCAATGGCCAGCATGTTCAGATCACTCAATACAGATAGACCTGGAGGCACCACCATGTACAAGCTCGCTCCCCTAAGTGTCGCTATTGTCCTGGCCCTCGCAGGTCAGGCCATGGCTTCTGACAGCACCTCGTCCCAGACTCAGGACGGTAAGGAAAACAAAGCCGAAGTCACCCAGACCCTGGCGCCGTTCGCTTCTGCCACGCAAAACCAGACCGGCAAGGGCCACAACCACCTGGCGGTCCAGGAAAACAGCACCAGCGACATCCAGCAGACCGCCACGGGTTCGTACAACGCTGGCTACGGTGAGCAGCTGTACGAGAACGGCAGCCAGATCACCCAGCAGGCCGGTGGCAGTTACAACGACGCTTTCGCCAGCCAGTCCCTGGGTGTGAACAACACATCGCTGCAAACCCAGCAAGGCAGCGAAAACGCCTCGACCGTGTGGCAGGACAGCCAAGAAGGCAGCAAGGCCACTACCACTCAGTCTGGCCAGCGCAACACAGCCTTCATCGAGCAGACCTTCGGCGGCATCAACAACCAAAGCAACGTCAACCAGACCGGCCAGGACAACTATGCCGCCGCCGAACACCTGAACCACGTCGACGGCAATATCCAGGTTTTCCAGGACGGCCACGACAACTGGGCCTATGGCGACCAGCGTGAAGGCACCGGCGGAACCATCGGCATTGGCCAATACGGTGGTGGCAACTCGGTGGAAGTGTGGCAAGACACCCAGATTGGCAGCCAGGCGACCGTGACCCAGACTGGCCAGTCGAACGAAGGCTATATCGACCAGAGCTTCGGCATGGGCAACACCGCCAGCCTGTCGCAAAAAGGCACCGCCAACGCCAGCTGGTCGGACCAGTTCGAGACCAACAACTCGAACACCACCATTACCCAGACCGGCAGCAACAACCTGCACTTCACCTACCAGAACGGTGAAAACCTCAACCTCACCATCAACACCAAGGGCGATGGCAACAGCGTTACCGCCAGCAACTGGAAAGGCGCCAAGATGGGCGGCCAGTTCGGTACCGACCAGACCGCCACCATCAACCAGAACGGCAAGAACAACAGCGTCAACCTGACCCAGAACGGCGACAACCAATTGGCCACGCTGGGCCAGCAAGGCAAAGGCAACCAGATGTCGACCAAGCAGGCCGACAGCAACAACGAGCTGTACTTCGAGCAGAACGGCACCGACAACATCCTGGTCGCCGACCAGCGTGGCACCGACAACTATGCCTACGGCAATAGCCAGGGCACCGGCAACTCGATCACCCTCGACCAGTCCGGCTACAGCAACCAGAGCATCACCAACCAGCTGTACGGTAGCGGCAACGAAGCCACCATCAAGCAGACTGACAGCATCAACGTCGCCTACGTGACCCAAGGAGGCCAGGGCAACAAGGCGTTCGTAGACCAGAGCGGTATCGCGCAAACCGCCACCATCACCCAGCTGGGCAGCACGAACCTGGCAACTGTGACCCAGAAGTAAGCGTCTCCCCCTTGAACCGCGGTGCTCCTCTCCCTGGTGCCGCGGTTCCTTTTTTTCCTGTGCCGTTTCTTGTTTGTTTTACCGGCCTATTCGCGGGTGAACCCGCTCCTACAGGATCAACACAGGTCCGAAATCTGTGTGGTCCCTGTGGGAGCGGGTTCACCCGCGAATAGGCCAGACCTGCCAAGCGCATTACAATGGGCCTACCCAACCCGACACCTATCCCATGATCCAGTCCGACCTCGACCTGTTCGGCCCCCAGCCGCAACGCCTGGCCAGCCACACCGTGCTGCTGCCCGGCTTCGCCCTGGCCGAAACCGAGGCGCTGCTCGACGCCCTGCGCCCGGTGCTGCGCGCCGCGCCGTTCCGGCACATGCACACCCCGGGTGGCCTACGCATGGCAGTAGGCCTGACCAACTGCGGCACGCTAGGTTGGGTAAGTGATGAACACGGCTACCGCTACAGCCCCAGCGACCCGCTCAGCGGCAAACCCTGGCCTGCCCTGCCCCCGGTGCTGCTCAGCCTGGCCAGCCGCGCTGCGGCCATGGCCGGGTTCGACGGCTTCGTGCCCGATGCCTGCCTGGTCAACCATTACCTGCCCGGCACCCGCCTGAGCCTGCACCAGGACCGCGACGAACAGGACTTCGGCCAGCCGATCGTGTCGGTGTCGCTGGGCTTGCCCGCGGTGTTCCTGTTCGGTGGTTTGCAGCGCGCCGACAAAAGCCAGCGCATTCCCCTGAACCACGGTGATGTGCTGGTCTGGGGCGGTGAAGACCGCTTGCGCTTTCATGGCGTACAGCCCATCAAGCCCGGCGTGCATCCGCGCCTGGGTGAACGGCGGATCAACCTGACCTTGCGCAAGGCGGGCGCAAACCAGATGAACGCACATGAAACAGTTTGAACATCTTGGCCAGGCAAGCTTCAAACAATAAGCCGCGCCCACTTCTGCCTGGAGCCTGCCATGCGCTACCTGCCCTGTTCCTTCAGCCCCTGCACCGGTACCGCGCGCCCATGAAAATGCCCGGTCGCGCGCCCAATGCCTCGCTGCAACTCGATTACGTACGTGACACCCTGTTCGGCCCGGTGGCGCAGAGCGTGGAGTGCCAATGCCAGCTCGCCCCCCTCAACCTGCAAGGCCGCCCGGCGCTGCGCCTGCATATCTGCCCGCCGCTGCCCGACAAGGTCGACCGCGCCCACAGCGTGGCCTTCATGTGGGACGGGCGCAGCTACCACGGCGTGGTCCGCGACCACGGCAAGTGCGGCGATGGCGGCCTGAACCTGTTGCTGGAACTGCAGTAAGCCGATCAACGGCGGCCAACCTGGCTGAACCCACCGGGCGCGGCATGTCTCCATAGCAAAAGGGCCCACGCCTGCCGGAGAACGCCATGAACAGTCCGTTGCTCAAGCTCTTCACCCACCCCGCCGACGCCTGGCTGGACATTCGCCGGGCTGAAGAAGATCACCCGCAGCAATACCTGCCACGCCTGCTGGCCCTGGCGCTGATCCCCGCCGTTTGCCTGTTCGTTGGCACCACCACCTTCGGCTGGAGCCTGGCGGCCGAAGAGCGGGTACGCCTGAGTATGGGCAGCGCCGCGCAACTGGCAGGCCTGCTATACGCCACCACGGTGGTCGGGGTGATGCTGATGGGGGTGATGATCCGCTGGATGTCTCGCGGCTTCGATGTGCAGCCCAGCCTCAGCCAGTGCATCGGCTTTGCCGCGTACTGCGCCACGCCGTGGTTCTTTGCCGGGGTGGTCGGCCTGGTGCCCATTCGCTGGCTGGCCTTCGCAGCGCTGATCGCAGCCTCGGCTTATGCCAGTGTATTGCTGTATGGCGGGTTGCAGACGTTCCTGCGGCTGAAGAAGGAACAGGCCATGCTGTTCGCCACTTGTGTCTGGGGTGTGGGGTTATTGCTGCTGGTGACCATGCTGGTGGCGATGATCCTGTTCTGGTTCAACGGCCTGATGCCGGAATACGTACGCCCGGCCAGCCTGGGCTGACCGGGGCACGGCGGGCGCGCTCAGGCGATGGCCTTGAGTGGCGCTGGGTGGCTGTCGCGCAGCGCATGCAGCTGCCCCACCAGGTTGACCAGGTCACGGCAACTGTTAAGGCTTTGCAGCGGGACCCCGCTCAGGGTAACGCCTTCATCGAGACTCTGGCCCTGGCCGAGGCGGATGGTCAGGTTGGCGCCGTCCGGGCAGCTGACTTCACAGCGATCAGGCAGGCAGGCCTGCTCGATCATCTGCCGCATCTCTAGCATCGAAACTCCAATCAACGACATGGTACGACCCTCTCTGTGGGATGGCCTGTTGTGTGGAAGTACGCCTTTGTGGGGCGGGGCGCCAATTGATATTGCGCATGCCCAGGCAGGCGTCCATGCGCCGGGGCAATAATCATGCGGGGAATCCTCTAGCACCTTAGTGGAAGATTGCCAGCAAGGGCCGAGTGTTCGAATGCAATGGCAAACTTAACGACGAGTGGTCCCGGCCGGCCCCAGTGATGCCCACAGGTGCTGCGCCGCATAGGCCCGCCACGGCCGCCAGGCCAACGCCCGTTCGGCCAGTTGCGCTTCATCGCCTTCCAGCAGGCGCAACGCCTTGATCAACGCCACATCGCCCAACGGCAAGGCATCGGCCGCGCCGGCCTGGCGCAGCGCCAGATACTGCGCGCTCCACGGCCCAATGCCCTTTAGCCGGCACAGGTTGCGAAGCAAGTCGTCCAGCACTTGCCCGCTGCGCAACAGCCCGGGCTCGGCCAGCAACGCATTGGCCAGGGTGCCGAGGGTGGTGGCGCGGGCGCGCGGCATGCCCATGTTTTCGAACTGCGCCGCCACCAATACCGGCAGCGCCGGGAACACATGGCTCAAGCCTGGTGCGGGCAAGCGCAGGGGCACGCCGTGACGTTGCACCAGGCGGCCGGCCAGGGTCATGGCCCCGGCCACGCTGATCTGCTGGCCCAATACGGTACGCATGGCTTGCTCGCAGGCGTCCCAGCCTTGTGGCACGCGCAGGCCTGGGCGTTGCATGAGCAGGTTGGCCATCAGTGGGTCGCGGGACAGTTCGGCGCTGATGCGTGCGGGGTCGGCGTCTAGGTCGAAGACGCGCCTTAGCCTGGCGATCAGGGCGGGAAGCATTGCTGAGGGAACGCCCTCAAGGTGGACACGCAATTGGTTGCGCAATGGCGTGGCGTGCAGGACGGCGTGGTGGCCTGCGACGATCAACGTGCGACGGTAGATGCCGTCGGCGCAGGTTTCGATGCCGGGGATGCAGCGGGCGGCGAGGAAGGCCAAGGTCGAGGGCCAGTGGTAGGGGGCGCGGTAGCGCAGCCACAGGGTATGGTGGCTGGGGTTTGATAAAGACCGGCGCACGCCGTGCTGGAGGGTGAGCTTGGGCATGGATGCATCATGCCAGCAAATGAATGGCCGGGTCAGGCCATTCAATCAACCAGGATCAGTGCGCAGCTCCGCCTCGCTCATCCTGCATCTGCCCAAACCGCCCGGCATGGAAATCGTCGAACGACTCGGCAATCTCTGCCTGGCTGTTCATCACGAACGGGCCATAGCCAACGATGGGTTCATCGATTGGCTCACCGCTAAGCAGCAGCACACTGGCACCTTCCAGCGCTTCGACCATTACATCCTCGCCACCCTGGTCAAGCAGCACCAGGCTTGACGGGCCGGCTTCGCGCTCGCCGTTGATCCGCACATTACCGCGCAGCACCACCAGCGCCGCGTTGCGCCCGGCGGCCACCGGCAGCTGCAAGGCTGCGCCGGCATTTAGCCGCAGGTCCCACACATCCATGGCCGTAAAGGTTCGCGCCGGCCCTTGGTGCCCACGGAAGTCACCCGCGATCACCCGCAGGCTACCGACATCTGCGTCCAGCGCCACCACCGGGATATCGTTGGCCAGCAACGTCTGATAGCCGGCCGCTGCACGCTTGTCCCGCGCCGGCAGGTTGACCCACAACTGCACCATCTCCAGCGTACCGCCACTGCGGGCAAAGCCTGGGGAATGGAACTCTTCATGAATGATGCCGTTGGCGGCCGTCATCCACTGCACGTCACCTGGGCCGATCAAGCCACCTGCACCGGTAGAGTCACGGTGCTCCAGCTCGCCCTGGTAGACGATGGTCACCGTCTCGAAGCCGCGGTGCGGGTGCTGGCCAACGCCGCGCCGCGCATTGGTCGGGGTGAAGTCATGCGGGCCAGCGTAGTCCAGCAGCAGGAACGGGCTGATCTTGCTGGCCAGGTTGTCGTAGGTGAACAGGCTGCGCACCGGGAAACCATCACCTACCCAGTGGGCGTGAGGGCTGCGGTGAATACCCAGAATCTTTTTCATGAGAAGGCTCCTCTCTCGGTTGAGATAACCTTATCAATGATGCCAATCTGGCGGTAGCCAGCTAAATTGGCCTACATCGTTCCACAAATGGAACAATCAGCCCTGCAAGAAACCGAGCACCTGCTCGGCTGCCATGGCCGGGTCTTCCTGCATGAAGCAGTGCCCACCCGCGACCTGCTGCGCGCTCACATTACGGTTGAGCGCTACCAGGCGGTTCACCGAGCGTGGCACGAAGGGGTAGGTATGCTCACCATACAGCACCCGCGTCGGCGTGCTGATGGCGGCAAGGCTGGCCCACATGCGCTTGGGGAACGAGCTGAAGATTTCCACCTCGCGGCTGGGCCGGCACTTGAGCACCACGGCTTCGCCACAATCGCCGATGGCATGCTCGACATAGGCCTGCAACGCCGCGTCGGTCCAGCCTTTGAAGATGCCACGGCCTTGCAGCGAAGCCAGCGCCGTTTCGCGGTCAGGCCAATGGCTACGACGGCTGGCGGCCTTGCGCGCCAAGGCATGGCGCTGATGCAGGCCGACCAGTGCCGCCGCCCCCATCATGCCGAGCATACGCCGGCTGAAAAGCACCGGGTCGAGCAACACGGCACGCGCGAACAACTGCGGCTCACTGGCCAGGATCAGCCCGGTGAGCACGCCACCGAAGCTGTGCCCCACGGCAAACCGTGGCACGTCGCCGTACTCCTCACGCCCGGCCTGAAAGGCCTCCACGGCCAGGGCGGCGTTACGGTTCCAGCCGCGAAACACTCCACCATGGTCGCTGTCGCCATGCCCCTGGACATCGCAGAGCCACAAGTCGAAATGCTCACCCAGGCGCATCAGCAATGGCTGGTAAGCCAGGCAGCAGAAGCCATTGCCGTGCAAGAAGTGCAGCAGCGGCTTGCCACTGGCCGGGGTTCGCCAGCCACGTAGGGTGAAGCCTTCGGCACATTCGTGGGACCAGGGAATCAACTGCATGGGTTTGCCGTACTCGCGGGGCTAGGAAAACGCCGATTCTACAAACAGCAGCGGGTACAGTGAAATCACCAGCAGCAAGGCCATCAGGACATTGAACAGCATCAGCCAGCGCGGGTTCTGCAACAGGTTGCGCAGGGCGCTGCCAAACATCACCCAAACACCGACGCTGGGCAGGTTGACCAAGGCGAACAAGGCAGCGATGACGATCACATTGGTTACATAGCCTTGCGCCGGCGTGTAGGTGGTAATCGCCCCTACCGCCATCACCCAGGCCTTGGGGTTGACCCACTGGAACGCTGCCGCGCCCCAGAAGCCCAGCGGTTTGCGCGCGCTGGACGAGGCCGTGCCGACCGGCCCGGAGGTGGCGATCTTCCACGCCAGGTACAGCAAGTACGCCGCGCCGGTATAGCGCAGCACCGTGTACAGCGGCGGCCAGGCCTTGAACACCTCGCCCAGCCCCAGGCCGACGGCCAGCACCATCACCATGAAGCCACAGCTGATACCCAAGGCGTGAGGGATCGAGCGGCGTACGCCGAAGTTCACCCCCGAGGCCAGCAACATAGTGTTGTTGGGCCCCGGGGTGATGGAGGACACGAAGGCGAACAGCACGAAGGCGGTCAGCAGGTCGGCAGAGGCAAGCATGGCGGGCATTCCACATTCTTTATAGGTGCTGTCACACTAACGGAGTCGCCCTCTCCTGCGACCGGTACAGTTCTATTAAATTATGTAGATACACCTCACTGTACCGTTACCCTGGATCAAGGAAGCCGTCCCATGAGCCTCACCATTCGCCCTGCCGTTCGCACCGATGCCGAGCAGATCCTGGCCTTCATCACCGAACTGGCCGAATACGAGCGCGCCCGCCACGAAGTGGTTGCCACTCTTGCCGACATCGAGCACAGCCTGTTCGACGAAGGCAGCACGGTGCACAGCCTGATGTGCGAGCGCGATGGCCGGGCAATCGGTTTTGCCGTGTACTTCTACAGCTACTCGACCTGGCTGGGGCGCAATGGCATCTACCTGGAAGACCTGTACGTGACGCCCGAGCAACGCGGTGACGGCGCCGGGCGGCAGTTGCTGCAGCACATTGCCCGCGAGGCGGTGGCGAACAACTGCGGGCGGCTGGAATGGAGTGTGCTGGACTGGAACGAACCGGCAATCGGCTTCTATGAGAAGCTGGGGGCCGAGGCGCAGGATGAGTGGGTGCGTTACCGGTTGGATGGGGAGAAGCTGGCGGCGTTTGCCCGGGGGTGATTGGGCAAGTTTGAGTTACCCGGGGCTGCTTCGCAGCCCATCGCGACGCAACGCCGCTCCCACAGGTGCTGTGACAATTCGGGTTATCGGGATTATGCTCTCAAGGTATGTCCCACCGCCCCACTATGTGAGCGCCGTATATGAAAATTGATGACATGGACGCCTTCGTGGCGGTCATCCGTTGCCAGTCGACCAACCTCGCCGCCGAAGCCCTGCAGTTGACCCAACCGGCCATCACCCGCCGGGTGCAGAACTTCGAGGAAGACCTGGGCGCCACCCTGCTCGACCGCAACACCAAGCCCCTTAAGCCGACCCCCATGGGCCTGCGTGTATACGAGCAGTGCAAGGCGATCCTGCGCGAGATCGACTCGTTGCGCGAGCTGGTGGCCAACGACGGCGCCCCGTCTGGCACCCTGCGCCTGGGCGTACCGCAAACCTTGGGTGATGTGGTGCTGCTCGATGCGCTGGCGCAAATCCGCGAAACCTACCCCGACCTGCGCACCCAGGTTACCAGCGGCTGGGGCAGCAGCCTGATCGCGCGTATGGAAAACGGCGAGCTCGACGCCGCCGCCGCGCTGTTCCCGCCGGGCAAGATCTTCCCCGAAGGCATCGCCAGCCAGTCGCTCGCACGCATGCCGCTACGGGTGGTGGTGGCCAAGGGCAGCGCCGGCAAGCGCAACCTCAAGCTCAAGGATTGCTACACCCGCGGCTGGGTGCTCAACCCTGATGGCTGCGGCTTTCGCGCTGGGTTGCAGCGCGCCCTCAGCGAACAGGGGTTGAGCCTGTCGATCAATCTGGAGACCTTTGGTACCGAGCTGCAATTGGGGCTGGTGGCCAATGGGCAGGGGCTTGGCTTGGTACCTGAGCCATTGCTGCAGAACAGCCGTCATCGGGATGCGCTGGACGTGGTCAACGTGACGGACTTCAAGCCGCAGGTGGATTTGTGGCTGTTCCATCCGCGCTATCTGGGTAACCTGCAGGAGCCGGTGGAGTTGTTTGGCCGGGTGGCTGGGCAGCAGCTTTGCGGTTGAGCTGAGATTGCCGGGGGCGCTCTGCGCCCTTGTGGGAGCGGGCTTGTCCCGCGATCACCGGCAGAGCCGGTGCAATCCACCGCGTTGCCTGCTTCGCGGGACCAGCCCGCTCCCACAAGGACCTCTGTTGATGCACGACAGCGCAACCCGGCCACCACGAAAAAATACCTCATCCGCATAAAAATATTAATCTTAAATTCAAAAAAGTAATAATTAGCATAGAACAAAAAAGACTTTTACAGTCATCATCCATACGAATACGGTCTTAGAAACCCACCGTGTTCCAGGGATGAATACCCATGAGTCAACCCCCTTCCGCCAGCGCGCTTGCCGAACTCACCCAGGCCCTTGCCGCCAACGCTGAACGCTACGACCGCAATGGCCAGTTCCCCGCCGACAACTTCAACCTGCTGCACCGCCACGGCCTGCTGGGCCTAACCGTGCCCCGCCCCTTGGGTGGCGGCGGTGCCGACCTGGCCAGTGCACGCCGGGTAGTCGCCGCCGTCGGCAAGGGTTGCCCGTCCACCGCACTGATTCTGGTGATGCAGTACCTACAGCACTTCCGCCTGCAGGACGAAGCCCGCTGGCCCGAGCACCTGCGCCTGCAGGTAGCCCGCGATGCCGTGGCCAACGGCGCACTGATCAACGCCTTTCGCGTCGAGCCAGCGCTGGGCACCCCTGCCCGCGGCGGCCTGCCAGCCACCGTCGCCCGGCGCACCACCGCGGGCTGGCGGTTGTCCGGGCGAAAGATCTACTCCACCGGCAGCCATGGCCTGACCTGGTACCTGGTGTGGGCCCGCAGCGATGACCAGGACCCATTGGTGGGCGGCTTCCTGGTGCACAAGGACACGCCCGGCATCCGCATCGTCGAAGACTGGGACCACCTGGGGATGCGCGCTACCTGCAGCCATGAAGTGCAGTTCGATGAGGTGCTGATCCCGTTGGACCATGCTGTCAGCGTCAGCCCGGCCAGCGCGCCACGCCCCGAACTGGACAGCACTGGCCTGCTGTGGATGGCGGTGTTGCTACCCGCGCTTTACGACGGCGTAGCCCAGGCCGCACGCGACTGGCTGGTGCAGTTCCTCAACCAGCGCGCGCCTTCCAACCTAGGTGCACCACTGGCCAGCCTGGCACGCTTCCAGGAGGTGGTCGGGCGTATCGATACCTTGCTGTTCGCCAACCAGGGCTTGCTGGACGCCGCCGTGACCGGGCAGGTCGACCCGCGCCATGCCGGGCAGCTCAAGCACCTGGTCAGCCGCAATGCCATCCAGGCCGTGGAGCTGGCCATAGAGGCCGCCGGCAACCCCGGCCTGTCGCGGCGCAACCCGCTGGAGCGGCATTACCGCGATGTGCTGTGCAGCCGCATCCACACCCCGCAGGACGATGTGGTGCTCGGCCAGGTCGGCCGCGCAGCCCTGGCGGAGGTGGCAGCATGAGCCACTCGATCATCGCCAGCCAGCTGGACGCCCAGGCCAACCAGTACCTGCGTGAACAATTGCCCGACCACGAGGTGGTCGATATCGCCCCCAGCCAGTTGCAACTGGACACCCCTGCCGACGTGTTCATCCTGCGCCCGGTCAACGTGCGCGGTAACCGCGTGGACACCCCGCCAGCCGGCTGGCCGTGGTCGTTGCGCTGGGTGCAGGTGGTGTCCTCGGGCATCGACTTCTACCCCGCCTGGGTGTTCCAGGGCCCGCCAGTCACCAGTGGCCGTGGTGCCAATGCCGAACAGGTGGCCGAATTCGCCCTGGCCCTGGTGTTCGCCGCCGCCAAACAACTGCCAGGCCTGTGGGTCAAGGACGCCGATTGGCGCCTGACCCCACTGGCGCCGGTGCGTGGCCGTACCCTGGGCATCTTCGGTTTCGGCAGCATCGGCCAGAGCCTGGCACGCAAGGCGACGGCCTTGGGCATGTCGGTGCTTGCGCTGAACCGCCCCGGCCAGGCGATTGCCGAGGTGCCAGGCGTGCAACGCGTCGACAACCTGCAGCAGCTGTTTGCCGGCAGCGACCACCTGGTCATCGCCGCCCCGCTCACCCCCGCCACGCGTGGCCTGATCGATCGCCAGGTACTGGCCCAGGCAAAGCCCGGGCTGCACCTGATCAATATCGCCCGCGGCGGGTTGCTGGACCAGGACGCCCTGCTCGAAGCCCTGGACAGCGGCCTGATCGGCCGCGCCAGCCTCGATGTCACCGAGCCGGAGCCATTGCCAGCGGGCCACCCGCTGTACCACCACCCACGCGTGTTCCTGTCGCCGCACACCTCGGCGATTTCCGAGGACGGCTACCCGGCCCTGCTTGAAGCGTTTCTCGACAACTTCGCCCGTTACCGCGAACAGGCACCGCTGCACAACCTGGTCGACACCCAACGCGGCTACTGAACCCACACCTTTTGGAGAACACCATGACTGCACTGTCTGTCGTCACCCCGCAGGAAAACAGCGTACGCCAACGCGTCAGCGCCGAAGAATGGGAGGTGCGGGTAAAACTGGCTGCGGCTTACCGTCTGGCCGCCCTGTTCCGTTGGACCGACCACATCTACACGCACTTCTCGGCCCGCGTGCCGGGGCCTGACGAGCACTTCCTGATCAACGCCTTCGGCCTGCTGTTCGACGAGATCACCGCGTCCAACCTGGTGAAGGTGGACGTGGACGGCACGATTATCGACGACCCGCTGGGGCTGGGTATCAACCAGGCAGGCTATGTGATTCACAGCGCCATCCACCGAGCACGGCCCGACCTCAAGGCGGTGCTGCACACCCACACCCGTGACGGCGCAGCGGTGTCGGCGCAGCGTGATGGCCTGCTGCCGATCTCCCAGCACGCACTGGCCTACTACAGCCGCGTGGTCTACCACGACTACGAGGGCGTCGCACTGGACCTGGACGAGCAACAGCGGCTGGTGGCCAACCTGGGCGACAGCAACATCCTGATCCTGCGCAATCATGGCCTGTTGACGGGAGGCATCAGTGTCGAACATGCGTTCCGTGAACTGCACGGGCTGGAGCGCGCCTGCAATATCCAGGTGGCGGCGCAGGCCGGGGGCAATGACCAGTTGCTGCACGCGGCGCCAGCGGCGATTGCCAAGGTACATGAGCAGTCGAAGCGGTTTTCCGATGGGCTGGGGGAAGGCATTCAGCGGCACTGGGATGCATTGATCCGGCAGCTGGATCGGGAGGGGCTGGATTACCGGGACTGACTAGCCGCCACCTATTACCTGTGCTGGCGCCTATATTTAAAATGCATTTTATTAATTTTAAATATAGATTTAATTCCCTTAAAACATAATTAGCATAGATCCAAAAAGCCTTTCACAACCCCACCCACCCCACGCTATGGTCTACCCATCAAGACCGACCCCACACCTGGCGGAGGCCGTTTACCACAGCCCCGCCAGGCAGCCCACCCCCTGCATCACGCAGCGCTCCTGTCGCGGCCCGACTCGCCACTCAACAGCACAGGAGCTTCACCCATGAGCCTCGAATTCATCGGCCTCATCGGCCCGCAGGAAAGCAGCGAATCCCAGGCGCCACGCGGCCCGCTGGTGGATCTGGAGTTCATCAAGGCCTTCTCCCAGGCCCAGGAATACGGCGGCTTCGACAAGGCGCTGCTGGCGGTCAACACCAGCGCGCCGGATTCGCTGATCCTGGCCAGCTACGTGGCCGCCCTCACCGAGCGCATCGGCCTGCTGGTAGCCCATCGACCGGGCTTTCAGGCCCCGACCTTCGCCGCCCGCCAGTTTGCCACCCTGGACCAGCTGAGCCGTGGGCGGGCCTCGATCAACGTCATCACCGGCGGTGACAGCGGCGACTTGCAGCGCGATGGCGACTTCCTCGACAAGGATGCCCGTTATGCCCGCACCGACGAGTACCTGCAGGTACTGCGCGACACCTGGACCCGTCACGAACCGTTCGACCACCAGGGCACTCACTACCGCATCGAAGACAACCTGACCCTGGTCAAGCCGGTGCAGCACTTGCCGATCTACTTCTCTGGCGCTTCCGACGCGGCGGTCGAGGTGGCTGCCAAGCACGCCGATGTCTACATGATGTGGGGCGAACCGCTGGAGCAGGTACGCGAGCGCATCGCCAAGGTGCGCAAGGCAGCGGCACGCTATGGGCGCGAAAAGCACATCCGCTTCAGCCTGTCGCTGCGGCCGATCCTGGGGGCCACCGAGGCCGAAGCCTGGGGCCGCGCCGAACGCATACTGGCCGACGCCCAGGAACGTATTGGCATTCGTCAGGGCAACCGCCGCGAGAAAAACTTTGGCAAGAGCAACGCCGGTTCCGAGCGCCTGGTGCAACTGGCCAGCCAGCGCAAGGTGCATGACACCCGTCTGTGGACAGAGATTGCGGCACTGGGTGGCGGTGCGGGCAACTCCACTTCGTTGGTGGGCACCGCAGACCAGGTGGCCGAGTCGGTGCTGGCCTACTACGAACTGGGGGTGACCACCTTCCTGTTCCGCGGTTTTGACCAGCTGCTTGATGCGGTTGAGTACGGACAAGCGCTGATCCCGCGTATTCGCGTGCTGGTTGACCAGCATGAGGCCGGCCGCAGCGCGCGCACGGCATAGATCTCTCTACCTGCCGCACTGGCCTCTTCGCGGGCGCGCCCGCTCCCACAGGGATATCGCAAATCATAGGTTCAGCGGCACACCTGTGGGAGCGGGCAAGCCCGCGAAGGGCCGCAAAGCGGCCCAATATGGCGATTGACGCCAAGCCCGCCCCATGCTCTCCTTATGCCTCACGTTCAGGTGCCCCCAATGGGGGTGAAACGGGAAACCGGTGCGTCGCAGGCCCTTCAATCAGGGCCGGACAAGGCCGGTGCTGCCCCCGCAACGGTAAGCGAGCGAAACGTCTATACCACTGTGCCCGATAGTTCGGCATGGGAAGGTGACGCTTTCCAGGAGCCCAGCTCCTCCTCGCAAGCCCGGAGACCGGCCTGGCGTTCATGAACACCCCGCGGTGGGCGGGCGCTGTTGCATTCCCCTGGGCGTACACGCTCGGGGCTGCCGCGCTTGCCCATTGCCCACAAAAAGCAGAGGAACGCGTCATGCCCGTCACCAGCACCAAGCCACACAGCCTTGCCACCCCTGTTACCCTCAGCCAGCGCGTAGTCATCGCCGTCGGCGCCAGCCTGCTGGGCTTGTGCCTGGTGTACTTCGCCGGTTTCTCGCACATCGAGGCCGTACACAACGCCGCCCACGACACCCGTCACAGCGCCGCCTTCCCCTGCCACTGAGTACGCCCGATGATCACGCGCATTGCCCGTACCGCGGGCTTCAGCGGGCTGCTGGCTGCCCTGCTGCTGACCTTGCTGCAAAGCTTCTGGGTCGCCCCATTGATCCTTGAGGCAGAAACCTACGAGTCCTCCGCCCCGGCCGCACACCACGAGCACGGCAGTGAAGTGCCTGCCCATGAACACAGCGCCGAAGCCTGGTCGCCCGAAGACGGCTGGCAACGCGTGCTGTCCACTACCGGTGGCAACCTGGTGGTCGCGGTCGGCTTCGCCCTGATCCTCGCCGCCCTGTACAGCCTGCGCGAGCCACAGCGCGCCGGCACTGGCGCATGGTGGGGGCTGGCCGGCTTTGCCGTGTTCTGCCTGGCCCCAACCCTGGGCCTGCCACCCGAACTGCCAGGCACTGCGGCTGCCGACCTGGGGCAACGCCAGGCCTGGTGGATCGGCACAGCCAGTGCCACCGCCCTCGGCCTGGCCTTGCTGGTGTTCGCCCGCCACTGGCTGCTGAAGGCGCTGGGTGCCGTGCTGCTGGTCATTCCCCATGTAATCGGCGCACCGCAACCCGAGGTGCACGAAAGCCTGGCCCCTGAAGCCCTGGAAACCCAGTTCAAAGTGGCCTCCTGGCTGACCAACGCCGCCTTCTGGCTGGCCTTGGGCCTGCTCAGCGCATGGCTGTTCCGCCGCTCCAGCCAGGCCTGATGCCGGTTTTTTACGCCGGTTTCGGCTGCCGCCGGGGTTGCCCGGCGGATACCCTGCAAACCTTGCTGCACCAGGCGCTGGGCAACCAGGGCCTGGCGTTGGCTGATCTACGCGGCATCGCCAGCATCAGCCTGAAGGCCGACGAGCCCGGCTTGCAGCAGTTGGCCGAGCGCCTCGGTTTGCCCTTGGTGCTGTACCATAGCGCGCAACTGCAACCCTACGAACCGTTGCTCAGCCACCGCTCTGCCGCAGCCCATGCCCACAGCGGCTGCTGGGGCGTGGCCGAAAGCGCTGCCCTGGCCCTGGCCTGCCAGCAGCTTGGTACGGCCCGCTTGCTGCTGACGCGCCAGGTAATGGGCCCGGCCACCCTCGCGCTGGCCTGCTGAACGTTTCGCTCTTCTTTCTTGCAAGGACTTTCAATGACGGTCTACTTCATCGGCGCCGGCCCCGGCGACCCGGAACTGATCACGGTCAAGGGCCAACGGCTGATCCGCCAGTGCCCGGTGATCATCTATGCCGGCTCACTGGTACCTGCCGCCGTGCTTGAAGGCCACCAGGCCGAGACCGTGATCAACAGTGCCGAACTGCACCTGGAGCAGATCATCGCGGCCATGCGCAATGCGCACGAACAAGGCCAGGATGTGGCCCGGGTACACAGCGGCGACCCCAGCCTGTACGGCGCCATCGGTGAGCAGATCCGCCACCTGCAGGTGCTGGGCATCGATTACCAGATCATCCCCGGGGTCACCGCCACGGCGGCCAGCGCAGCCCTGCTCGGCTGCGAACTGACCCTGCCACAGGTGGCGCAGACGGTGATCCTCACCCGCTATGGCGACAGCTCGCCGATGCCATCGGGCGAGCAACTGGGCGACCTGGCGCGCCATGGGAGCACCTTGGCGATCCACCTGGGGGTCAAGCACCTGGCGCGTATCGTCGATGAGTTGCTGCCGCACTACGGCGCAGACTGCCCGGTGGCGGTGGTGCATCGCGCCACCTGGCCCGACCAGGACTGGGTGCGCGGCACCCTCGGCGATATCGTCAAACTGGTTGCGGCCAAGGCCTTCCGGCGCACGGCGCTGATTCTGGTGGGCCACGTGCTGGGCGACACGCCGTTCGCCGAGTCGGCCTTGTACCGCGCGGGGCACGCCCACTTGTACCGCCCTGGCGACTGAGCATTGCCAGGCTTGCCGCGGGCGTAGCAGACTCCAGGTTCCCGCCTGCGAACAGGAGTCATGCCCATGCTGGATTTACGCCCCAACTGCGAGTGCTGCGATACCGACCTGCCGGGTGACAGCCCCGACGCGCTGATCTGCTCCTTCGAATGTACCTTCTGCCGCGCCTGCGCCGAAACCCGCTTCCAGGGCCGTTGCCCAAACTGCTCCGGCCAATTGGTGGCCCGCCCGACACGGGCCGGCCAGGCGCTGCTCAATAACCCCGCCTCGACCCAGCGCGTGAAAAAAGCACACTCCGCCTGCGCTTGACTGGCCGCAAAAAACAGACATCGCCGCTTTGATAGGGTGATGTCTTTCTCGTTATTTGTAGGAAATTTCGACAACAACCACGGGGTTTATCAACACTTCTATACTCGGCATTACCAAACTTCGGGAATGGTCGTATCGTGCAGCGCTTCCGATAACCCCACTTGCAGACGTATTCCTGAGTGTTCCAGGAAGCGGACCACATCCCGACAGGAGTTTTCCCCATGACAACTGTGCTGATCGTCGACGACCACCCCATCGTCCGGCTGTCCTTGCGCCTACTGCTCGAGCGTGAGCGCTTCCGTGTCGTCGGCGAGGTCGGCAATGGCAGCGAAGTGGCGCAGGTAGCCCGCGAACTGCGCCCGGACGTGGTCATTCTCGACATCGGCCTGCCCGGCCTGGATGGCATGGAAGTGATCAAGCGCCTGCAATGCCTGGAACCAGTACCCAAGATCATGGTGCTGACCGGGCAAGCCACCGACCTGTACGTGCGGCGCTGCCTGGATGCCGGCATCGGTGCCTTCGTCACCAAGGAAGAGGACCACGAGGCGCTGCTGTTTGCCCTCAAGGCCCTGGTCAAGGGCTACTCGACCTTCCCGCAGATGTCGGTCAACAGCAACTCGCTGGAAAGCGAGCCTGTGCGCCTGGCCAGCCTTTCCAACCGGGAAATGGAAGTGCTGCGGCGCCTGGCGCGTGGCGAAAACAACAAGAACATTGGCACCTGCATGAACCTCAGCGCCAAGACCATCAGTACTTACCGAGGCCGCATCATGGAAAAGCTCAAGACGGAATCCTTGGTTGAAATGGTCGACCTGGCCAAGCGCAACAGCGTCTACTGAGGGCTTGGCAGCCATGAAGCGCCTGCTGGCGAGCGCCCTTCTGGCCATCGGCCTGGTGGGTTCAAGCGGGCTGTCGGCCAACAGTGAACCGCGCCAACTGCTGGCCCGCTCGGTCAGCGCCGCAGCGCCGCTATCGCTGCCCAGCGAAGACCGCCAGTGGTTACAGCAACGCCAACACCTGGTACTGGGCAGCTCGCGGCCCGACTACCCGCCATTTGAAATCAACGTCAGCCAGCACGACTACGAAGGCCTCAGCGCCGATTACGCGGGTATCATTGCCGAACAGCTGGGCATAACCATCGACGTACGCCGCTTCGACAGCCGCCACGAAGCCATTGCCGCGTTGCGTGATGGCCGCATCGACCTGCTGGGTAGCTCCAACGCCTTCGAGGCCGCAGATGCCCAGCTCAGCCTTAGCGCCCCCTATGCTGAAGACCTGCCGGTGGTCGTCACCCGCGAGGGGCGCAGCTTGAAGAACACGCCCGACCTTGCCGGCCTGCGCCTGGCCATGGTCGATCATTACCTGCCGGCCAGTACCGTACGCGCCCTCTACCCCAAGGCACAATTGAGCCTGTACCGTTCGGCCCTGGCCGGGCTGGCTGCCGTCGAACTGGGCGAGGCCGACGCCTACCTGGGCGACGCCATCAGCACCGACTTCACGATCGGCAAGAGTTATCAGGGCGCGTTGAAGATCGACCATTTTTCCCAAACTGCCCCCGAGGCCTTCGCTTTTGCCCTGGCCAGCGACAACCCGCGCCTGCATCGGCTGGTCGACCAAGCGCTGGCGCGCATCAGCGAAAGCGAACGCCTGAACATCCTGCGGCGCTGGAGCAGCGGCAACACCAGCCTGCTGTTACAGCGCCACCTCGCCGCGCTGACCGCCGAAGAAGAGGCCTGGATCGCCGCCAACCCTAGCATCGACGTGCTGATCAATACCTCCCTGGCGCCACTGACCTTCAACGATGCCCAGCACCACCCCAGCGGCATCACCCTCGACCTGCTCAAGCAGATTTCGTTGCGCACCGGGCTGCACTTCAAACCCATCGAAAGCACTTCAGCCTATGCGATGGTTGAACGCCTGGGCCAAGGTGATGCACAGATGATCGGCGCCCTGGGCTACGGCGCAGACCGCTCCAGGCAACTGCGCTATACCCGCCCGTACCTGGTCAGCCCAAGGGTACTGGTCACCCGCAGCGACAATGCAGCGCCGGGGCAAGCCAAGGCCCTGGACGGCCAGCGTATCGCCCTGGTACGCGGCTCACCGCAACGGGCCGTGTTGCAGCAACGCTACCCGCAGGCCAGGCTGGTCGACGTGGACAACCCCCTCGGCCTGATGGAAGCCGTGGCCAACGGCACTGCCGACGTCGCCCTCAGCAGCCATATCAATGCCGCCTACTACATCAGCCATGTGTTCAAGGGCCGCTTGCGCATCGCCCGTGTGCTCGATGACGACCCGGCCATCGCCGCCTTTGCCGTGGCCTCCGACCAACCGCAGCTGCAAGCCATACTCGACAAGGCATTGCTGAGCATACCGCCAGAAGAACTGGACCAGTTGATCAACCGTTGGCGCACCAGCACGCTGGTCAGCGACAGCCCGTGGCGCGACTACCGCACCCTGGCCTTGCAGGTGCTGGTGTTGTCGGCCCTGCTGCTGGCCGGGGTGGTGTTCTGGAACAGCTACCTGCGCAAGCTCATCAATCAACGCACCGAGGCCCAACATGCACTGCAGGCGCAATTGGCGCTCAGCCGCGGCCTGCTTGAACAGTTGCGCCAGGCCAAGGACGACGCAGAACAGGCCAGCCACACCAAAAGTACCTTCCTGGCCACCATGAGCCATGAAATCCGCACCCCGATGAATGCTGTGATCGGCCTGCTGGAGCTGGCCCTGGAAGACAGCCGCAGCGGCCGCTGTGACGCCCAGACCTTGCAGACAGCTCATGACTCGGCCATCGGCCTGCTTGAACTGATTGGCGATATTCTCGACATTTCACGCATCGAGTCCGGGCACATAACCCTGCAACCGGTAGCCACCAACCTGGTTGAACTGGTACGCGCCACGGTTCGGGTGTTCGAAGGCAATGCGCGAGCCAAAGGCCTGCATCTGCACAGCGAGCTGCCCGCTTCGCCCGTCTGGGTTGTGGCTGACCCGCTGCGGCTCAAGCAGGTGCTGTCCAACCTGATCAGCAACGCCATCAAGTTCACCGACCGTGGCGAAGTCCAGGCCAGCCTGGTGCTGGCCAAGGACGCTGAGCAAAACAGCCTGGCAATTGAACTGAATGTGCGCGATACCGGCATCGGCATCAGCCCCGCCGACCAAGCCCGGCTGTTCAATGCCTTCGTCCAGGCCGAGGGCCCGCGGGCACGCCAAGGGGCGGGGCTGGGGTTGGTCATCAGCCGCACCTTGGCCGAGTTGATGGGCGGCACCTTGGGCTTGCAGAGCGTCGAAGGCGTCGGTACCAAGGTTCAAGTGAACCTGCAACTGGCCACCTGCGCAGCACCGACACACATTGAGCAGGAGGTGCTGACACTTGAAAGCAACAGCGGCCCGCTGAACATCCTGGTGGTCGACGACTACCCTGCCAACCTGCTGTTGCTGGAGCGGCAACTGCATACCCTGGGGCATCACGTAACCCTGGCGCAGAACGGTGAAATCGCCCTGGCACGCTGGCAGGCCGCGCGCTTCGACCTGGTGATCACCGATTGCAGCATGCCGGTCATGGACGGCCACGTACTCACCCGCCGCATTCGCGCCCTGGAGGGCGAACGCGGCCTGACAGCGTGCCGAATCCTCGGCGTCACCGCCAATGCCCAGGCCGAGGAGCGTGACCGCTGCCTGGCCAGCGGTATGGACGAATGCCTGTTCAAGCCGATTGGCCTGCGTACGCTCAAGGCCCACCTGCCCCAGGCCCACTCCCGGCTACAGCCCGCGCAAGCGCGCCACAGCGGGTTCAACCTGGCTGAGCTGCGCCACCTGACCCAGGATGACGAACAACTGACGCGGCATTTGCTTGAACAACTATCTGTAAGTGTCGGCGAAGACCTGGCTGCCTTGTGCGCGC
The DNA here is from genome assembly GCF_044749595.1 of Pseudomonas sp. NPDC089392. Lineage (NCBI taxonomy): Bacteria > Pseudomonadati > Pseudomonadota > Gammaproteobacteria > Pseudomonadales > Pseudomonadaceae > Pseudomonas > Pseudomonas sp. NPDC089392. The sequence continues at coordinate 17,897 of NZ_JBIVIF010000043.1, read as the reverse complement.
TAGGCCAGGATACGCCTGATGAGGCTGTCCGCGCCCTGGCCCACCGTATCAAGGGCGGGGCCAAGATGATCAGGGTGCGCACCGTGGTCAAGGATTGCGAAGCCATCGAACAAGCCAACGCACAGGGGCAGCCAACCGTTGACCAGCGCGCACAACTGCAAGCCAGCCTGCAGGCCCTGCTTGACGAAATGCGCGATGCGCTCAATGCAATTGCAGCGTCGAACTGATCTGGCTGATGGCATCTACCACGTGCCGTGAGCCCTGCTGAATTTCCATGATCACCGTACCCGCCTCGTTAGCCAGCGCCACGCCGTGGCCGGTGCGGTTCAGGCTTGACTGCATACTGGCCACCGCCAACAGCGACAGGTCGTGGTTCTGCCGCACCACATCGACGATTTCCAGGGTTGCCTTGCTGGTCCGCGCCGCCAGGTTGCGCACCTCATCGGCCACCACGGCAAAACCGCGCCCATGTTCGCCTGCACGGGCCGCCTCGATGGCTGCATTCAGGGCCAGCAGGTTGGTCTGATCGGCGATGCCGCGAATGGTCAGCACGATCTGCCCGATCACGTCCGATTGCTTGCTCACCGCGTCGATGCTGCGCGCGGCGTCGTTAAGCTCCTGGGAAATCTGCTCGATCACCTGCACCGTCTGCTGCACCACCTCGGTGCCCTTGCGCGCGCAGGCGTCAGTCTGCACCGAGCTGGCATGGGCGGCGTCGGCGGCGCTTTGCTGGGTGCTGACCTGGTGGGTGATGTCGCTGGCGAACTTCACCACCTTGTACAGGCGGCCCTTGCTGTCGAAAATCGGGTTGTAGGAGGCCTCCAGGTACACCGTCTGGCCTTGCTTGTTGATGCGCTCGAAGCGGTGCGAATGGTATTCGCCACGGTTGAGCGACGCCCAGAATGCGCGGTACGCGGCAGACTCACGCTCATGGGCCAGGCAGAACAGCCCGTGATGGCGGCCGACCACCTCATCAAGGCGGTAGCCCATGGTGTCGAGGAAGTTCTGGTTGGCCGTGATCACCCGGCCTTGCGGCGTGAACTCGATGACCGCCATGGAGCGGCTGATGGCCTTGAGCAGGCTTTCGCTCTCATGTTCCAGCACCACCCGCTGGCTGATGTCGGTGGCCACCTTGATCACGCTGCTGACTTGGCGCTGCTCATCCAGTACCGGCATGTAACTGGCTTCCAGCCAAACCTCGCGCCCGGCCTTGTCGATACGTTCGAAAGTACCGCTGATGGCCTTGCCCTGCCCCAGTTCACGCCACAGCTGCTGGTATTCGGCGCTTTTCGCGTAGCCAGGCTCACAGAACAGCCGGTGGTGCTTGCCACGCAATTCGTCGGCGCTGTAGCCCATGGCCTGGCAGAAGCGCTCGTTGGCATCGAGGATGGTGCCGTCGGGGGCGAACTCGATCATCGCCATGGAACGACTGATGGCTGCCAGTTTGGCTTGTGCATTGGCCAAGGCCTGGTGGCTGCGCTGGATCTCGAGCAGGTCGGACTTGCGATGGAAATCAAACATGAAGCCGGGCTCCTTTGTGCGCGGTTTCATGAGCATAGATCGGGTGGTGCAAGTCGTGATTTTTGTGCTGCCTGTAAGATCGAGCGCCGCCCGCGCGGCGCTTCGCGGCACAAGGCCGCTCCCACATCTGTTTCGGGCCAGTTACTCCTGCCACCTGCGCACTCGCACCCTGGGTGCATGGCTGGAGATTGATGAAGAGCAGCGGCGCAGCCGATATCGAGGGGAACAAACAAGGCGGCCAGCGGTGACCTCACAGAAGTGACTGGCCCGAAACAAACAGTGGGAGCGGGCTTGTCCCGCGAAGCGCCGCGCGGGCGGCGCTCGATCTCAAAACCACCACACCACTCAAGACGAACTCAAGACGAACTCAGGAACTCTCCCGCACCATCAGCTCAAAACCCAAATCCTGCTGCGCATTCGGCACCCGCTTGCCATCGAGCAACGCCAGCAGCGCCTGCGCCGCGCCGCGCCCGACGGCGGCCCGTGGCGTGCGAATCGAGGTCAGCCGCGGCACCATGTGGGCCGAGGCCGGCAGGTCGTTGAAGCCGACCATCGCCACCTGCCGCGGCACCTCTACGCCCTCACGCAACGCCTGCAGCACCGCGCCCTGGGCCAAGTCGTCATTGCAGAAGAAAATACCGTCCACATCCGGCGCCTGCTGCATCAGCTGGCTGAACAGTGCGCTGCCCAAGGCAATGGAGGAAGGGGCCGGGGCCAGTACCTCCAGCTCGGTAGCCTGCAAACCGGCTTCGGCCAACGCCTGGCGGAAGCCTTCGGCACGCTGCATCACCCGCGGGTCGAGCTGCGCGGCAATGAACGCCAGGCGCTTGCGGCCGCGCTCGATCAGGTGCCGGGCGGCAGCGCGCCCGGCTTGCTGCTGCGAAAAGCCGACCGACAACGCCCCAGCCTCACCATTGAGCTCCATCATGTGCACGCAGGGCACACCGCTGGCGGCCAGCATCTGCCGCGCTGCATCGCTGCGCTCGAAACCGGTCAGCAGCATGCCGCAAGGCTGATAAGCCAGGTAGTTGCGGATCAGGTTCTCTTCTTCGGCAATATCGTAGTGATAGTTGCCGATCAGCACCTCTAGCCCGCGCGGGCGCATGACCTCGTGAATCGCTTCCAGGGTGTCGATGAACAGCTGGTTGGACAGCGACGGGATCAACACCACCACTGACTGGCTGCGCGCCGAGGCCAGTGCCCGGGCTGCCGGGTTGGCCACATAGCCCAGGTTCGCCGCTGCGGCGACGACCTTTTCCACCAGCTCTGGCGCGACAGTGCTCACCCCACGCAAGGCGCGCGAGGCGGTAATCGGGGAAACCCCGGAAAGCCTGGCAACTTCTGCCAGGGTGGGACGACCTGTGGTGCGGGAGCCGGTGCGGGACATGGATGTTGTAATTTTACTACTTGCAAGGAGAGGGAACGGCCACTAAGGTAGCGCTGTCTCAGGACGCAGGCAATGTAATCTTTGGTAGCAGCCACAACGTGCTCGCCACCAAGCGTCCATACTGCGTAAGGACAAGACCAATAACACCGGGGAGGTGGCTGTTCGTCGACGACGAGACAGCGCTATCTCACCCCGCAGGAGGTACTGATGAATTCTCCCCTGTCCGCCATCGTGGTGATGGGCGTGGCCGGTTGCGGCAAAAGCTGCATCGGCGCCGCCATTGCTGCCAGAAGTGGTGGCCGCCTGATCGAAGGCGACGCTTTTCACCCTGCCGAAAACATCCGCAAGATGAGCGCTGGCATCCCCCTTGACGACAGTGACCGCGCCGGCTGGCTGGTACGCCTTGGTGAGGAGCTGCAAACCACCACCCAGGCTGGGGAGCGCCCGATCCTGACCTGCTCGGCACTCAAGCGCCGCTACCGCGACACCTTGCGCGATGCCATGCCCGGCCTGGTGTTCGTGTTCCTCGAACTGACGCCCGCCGAGGCCGAAAAGCGCGTGTTGGCCCGCCCCGGCCACTTCATGCCAGCCAGCCTCATTGACAGCCAGTTCGCTGCCCTGGAATCGCCACGCGGCGAGCCACTGACGCTAGCGCTGGACGCCACCCAGCCCATCGAAGCACTGGCCGAAGCGGTGGACCGCTGGCTAAAGCGCTGCGGTGAGCAGGGCCTGGCACAAACCGCCTGACCCGGCGGTTTTCCCGGCTCACCCAAGACAGCGCTACCTCGCCCCGTGACCGTGGGCAAAGTTGCAAAAAGCTACGCCCAAAACAACGATAAGACCGAGGCCTTCAAACCATGTTCGGACTGGCTACTGATACCTTTCTGCTGCTCGACGCGCTGGTTACCATCGTCGGGCTGATCCTGCTGATCACCCACTTCAAAGTGCACCCCTTCGTTGCCCTGACCATCGCGGCCGGCTTCCTTGGCCTGACCTCCGGCATGCCGGTGGCCAAGGTCATGAAATCGTTCCAGGACGGTTTTGGCGGCGTATTGGGCTTCGTCGGCATCGTGCTCGCCCTGGGCACCATGCTCGGCAAGCTGATGGCCGACTCCGGCGGTGCCGACCAGATCGCACAAACCCTCATTCGCGCCTTCGGCAAGAAGAACGTGCACTGGGCGATGATGTTCGCCGCCTTCCTGGTGGGCATCCCGCTGTTCTTCGAGATCGGCTTCGTGTTGCTGATCCCGCTGGTGTTCATCGTTGCCCGGCGCTCCGGCGTGTCGCTGGTCAAGATCGGCATCCCGCTGCTGGCCGGCCTGTCGGTGGTGCACGGCTTGGTGCCGCCGCATCCGGGGCCGTTGCTGGCGATCGGCATCTTCCATGCCGACATCGGCAAGACCATCTTCTATGGCCTGATCGTGGCGCTGCCCACCGCGATCATCGCAGGCCCGCTGTTCGGTAACTTCATTTCGCGCTACATCCCGGGCAACCCGTCCCAGGAACTGATGGACCAGATCGCCAAGGAGTCCGACCAGGGCAACCTGCCGAGCTTCACCGTCACCCTGGTCACCGTGCTGCTGCCGGTGGCGCTGATGCTGTTGAAGACATTCGCTGACGTGGTGCTGCCCGCCGAGCACATCGTGCGCCAATGGATGGACCTGATCGGCCACCCCATCACCGCCCTTCTCGCCGCCCTGCTGCTGGCCTTCTACACCTTCGGCTCGGCCCGTGGTTTCAACCGCCAGCAGATCATGAAAATGCTCGACCAGAGCCTGGCGCCGACTGCGGCCATCGTGCTGATCGTGGGCGCTGGCGGCGGTTTCAAGCAAATGCTGGTGGACACTGGCGTCGGCAACGTGATCGGGCAAATGGCCGTGCAGGCAGAGATCTCCCCGATCATGCTGGCCTGGCTGGTGGCAGCGGTAATCCGCATCGCCACCGGTTCCGCTACTGTCGCCACCATTACCGGCGCAGGTATTGTCGCGCCGGTGATCGACCTGGTGCCGGGGGTGAACCGTGAGCTGCTGGTACTGGCTACCGGTGCCGGCTCGCTGATCCTGTCCCATGTGAACGACGCCGGTTTCTGGCTGGTGAAACAGTACTTCAACATGACCGTGGCGGAAACCTTCAAGACCTGGAGCATGATGGAGACCATCCTCTCGGTGGTCGGCATCATCTTCATCATGTTGCTGTCGACGGTGGTGTGACCGTTGATCGGGGTCATGGCACCTTGAATATCCGGGTAGGGCCGAAGGGAAGTATGAACCCTACCCGAAGCAAAGGAGCCTGCCATGCCCCGCTCAAGCATCCTGTTGATTACCCTGCTCGCCGCGCCGCTGGCCTTGGCGGCCGGCACCGGCCCGACCTACCCCGACGACCCGCACAACCCGGCGCCCAGGCCGGGCGTGGACAGCACTCTGAACCCGATCGAAAAGCCCATGCCACGGGACACTGACCCGCGCATTCAGGGCAATGACCCGGAAAGCCCGCCGGCAAAGCAGAATGACAACCGCGATTTGCCGGGGATGGATGGCAGTGGGTCGGACGGGACGACTGGGCAGCAGGGTGATAGCGGCACCAGCACCGGCAATCCCTGAGCACGCTACCCTTGTAGGAGCGGCCTTGTGTCGCGATAGGGCCGCATAGCGGCCCCAAAATTTCAGCCTTGCTGGAGAGAGTGCCGGGGCTGCTGCGCAGCCCGATCGCGACACAAGGCCGCTCCTACAAAAAGCAGTATCTTGCCGGCCTTACCACTGGCGCTTGTCAGGCCGGGTCAGCCCCAACTTCTCGATCCGGTAACGCAGCATGTCCCGCGACAGCCCAAGCATCCTCGCCGACTTGGTCACGTTCCAGTCGGTGCGGTCCAGGGTCTTGCACACCAGGTCACGCTCCATGTCTGGCAGGCTGGTCCCCGGCTCCGGTTCGTGTCGCGGCATTTCGAACATGGCCGGCGCCGGCTGCTGCACCAGCGGCTCGTCGATCAGGGTCATGCACAGGTTCAATTGATGCGCCTGCACCACCTCATTCGGCGCCAGCAACACCGTCTGCTCCAGCATGTTGCGCAACTCGCGGACGTTGCCTGGCCAGCTATAACCAAGCAACAGGCTTTCCGCCTCGGCAGAAAAGCGCAGGTTCGGCTTGCCATAGCGCCGACCGTGGTGGGCCAGGAAGTGCCGGGCCAGCAGCAACACGTCTTGCCCGCGCGCATACAGGCGCGGCACCTTCACGGCAATGATGCGCAAACGGAAGAACAGGTCGCGGCGGAACTTGCCCTGCTGCACCATCTGCTCAAGGTTGCAGTTGGTGGCGCTGATCACCCGTAGGTCGACCTTACGCTCTTTCACCGCGCCAATCCGGCGGATGCTGCGGTCTTCCAGCAATTTGAGCAGTTTGGCCTGCAGTATCAGGTCCATTTCGCCGATCTCGTCGAGGAACAGCGTGCCGCCGTCGGCAGCCTCCACCAAACCCACCCGGCGGTCCTTGGCATCGGTGAACGCGCCCTTCTCGTGGCCGAACAACTCGGCCTCCAGCAGGTTGGCAGGGATCGACGCACAGTTGAACTCGATGAACGGCCCTTTGCTACGGGAACCATCAAAATGCAACGCTCTGGCCACCAGTTCCTTACCGGTACCGGTTTCGCCTTCTACCAACACCGGCGGCAAGTCTTCGCTGGCCATGCGCCGCTCGGCATCCAGCACCTGGCGCAAGGTGTGCTTGAGGGTAAGCATGGCCGGTGACTCGCCGATCAGGGCCTGCAACCCAGACTTCTGCGCCTCGCGCTCCTGGTAGAACGACAGCGTGCGCTCCATGCGCTCGGCAGCCAGGGCCTTGTCCAACGTCAGCTTCAGCTCTGCCAGCACCACCGGCTTGGTCAGGTAATGGAAGGCGCCCTCCTTCATCGCCTGTACGGCATCTTCGACATTGCCGTAGCCGGTCATCATGATCACTTTCAACTCCGGCGCCTGCGCCACCAAGGTACGCAGCAGGTCATGCCCGCTCATGCCAGGCAGCGAGTTGTCGGTCAGCACCGCGTCGGGCTGGGCCCGCTTGACCTGCTCCAGCGCCAACTCCGCGCTGTGGCACACGGTCACCTCAAAGCCCTTGAGGCTGAGGTAGGTGCGAATGTTGTCGGCGAGGATTTCATCGTCCTCCACTACCAGGATGCTATGCTCCATGGTCCCCTCCCGCTGCGATATTGAATGTAAGACTGACGCGGGTTCCTTCCTCTTCGCGGCTGCTCAAACTGACCGAGCCGCCAAAACGTTCCATGATGCGTTTGACCAGGGCCAGGCCTACACCGAGGCCGCCCTGCTTGGTCGTGAAGAACGGCTTGAACACCATCCGCTCCTGCTGTTGACTCATGCCTTTGCCGGTATCGGTAAGTACTAACTCGGCGCGCTGGCCTTCCTGTACATTGACCTGCGCAGTCAGCATGCCGCCATTTGGCATGGCCTCCAGGGCATTGGAGAACAGGCTGTTGAGAATTTGCGTGAGCTGCAGCGGCTGGCTGGCCACCCACTGCACATCAGGCCCTTCGAAATGGAAGCGCACACCGCTGCGCTCGATCTGCTGGATGAAAGCCAGGTGGGTATCCTCGATGGCCGCAACCAGGTCCACCGCCTCGGCCTCGTCGCTGGCTGGGCGCAATGACACCAGCAGGTCGCGTACCCAGCGCGACATGCGGTCGACCTGGCTGATGATGTCGGTGATGTTCTTCTGCGCCATCGGGTTGGCGATTTCCTGGGCCAGTTCCGCGCTGGAGCGGATGTTGGCCAGCGGGTTGCGCAGGCTGTGGGCCACCGCCGATGACATTTCACCCAGCGCAACGTAGGTTTCACTGGCCACCAACCGGTCCTGCTGCAGGCGCAGCATCAACGCTGCCCGACGCACGATCCAGAACAGGCCGAAATAGATCAGCGCGCCGCCCACCAAGGTCGATGCCCAGATCAGCACATAACCGCGCTGGATACGCCGCACCAGGTCCTGCGGTTCCTTGTAGATCTCGACCATGGCCATGACCTGCTCGCCTTGGCTGTCGTACAGCGGAATGTAGTTCTCGATGAACAGGTACCTGGGCTCACGCAAAAATTTCTGCTCTTCGCGGTCGTCTTCGGCCTGGTGGTAGCTGGCCGATACCGCCTTGCGCGAGCGGAAGGCCCGATCGAGATCGCCATCGGCCTCGATACGCTTGCCGATAAGCTCCGGGTTAGTGGACCAGACGATCGTCCGGTCTCGGGCGTAGACGTTGGACAGCAGGCTATCGGGCAGGTGCTCCACATGGTCGAGGAACTCGACCCGGGTCGACTCGGCCAGCGCCGGGGTGAACTGCAGGTGCTGCTGGTCCAGGCGCGGGTCGAGCAACTCACCCATGGTGGTGCCTGGAGGCAACTGTGAATGGCGTACTTCCGCCTGGGCCATGGCCTGGATGAACTGGGCGGTTAGCATGGCATCGCGCTCGACGCTGTCCCGCACCACAAAGCGCGTCGACACATAACCAAGCCCGCCCGCCACCGAGGCGATGATCAGCAGGCTGATCAGCGAAAACCAGCGCAGCAGGTTGAACTCCCGCAGCGGTATGGCCAGACCGTTGGCGTTCGCGCCTGCCTTGTCGGGAACTTCGTTATCCAGCATCTGCATTGCGTGGTTCCCGCCCAGGGCGTCCGTTCAGAAATACATCAACATGACGAAAAGCGGCATATTGATATGGATTCCACCTGCGCAGCCGCAGCTGCCATTTTTCGCGTATCACGCTGTGCACAGCACGCTGCAAAAACTCAGCCAGTTTACGTGCAAAAACTTTAATAGTTATTTTTCAGCTACTTGCATGTTTCAGGTAAATGCACTTCGGGCTCAATTCCCCATCATTGGGTATTTCTCACCCATAATATGTAAAACCGTTTAAATTCAGATAGTTATACAACTTAGTTAATTCAATCTAAGACGATTTCGCCAAGCGGAAGTTCAACGACACCCGGGTGCCATGGCCCTCGCTGCTGCTAAGCCTGGCCGAACCCCCAAAGCGTTCCATGATGCGTTTGACCAAGACCAGCCCCACGCCCAGCCCACCCTGTTTGGTGGTGAAAAAGGGCCGGAACGCCATGCGTTGCTGCTCTTCGTTCATGCCCTTGCCGTTGTCGGACAGCCGCAAGGTCAGGTTGCGCCTGTCCTGGCGTACGACTTCCACGCGCAATTGCCCTCCCTGCTCCATTGATTCCAGGGCGTTGGCGATCAGGCTGCTGAATATCTGCCGCAGTAACGCCGGGTGCCCCAGCACCTGCACTGCCGGTAACGGCTGCAGGTCTAGGGTGACCCCGCCGCGCGCCAGCGGTACAGCGAAGGTTTGCAGGCTTTCCTGCAGCGCCTGCGACAAGTCCACGGCCACCGCCTCATCGTTGAGAGGGCGCAGTGATTGCAGCATCTGCCGAATCCACTGCGACATGCGGTCGACCTGGCTGATGATGTCGTTGATATTGCGCTGCGCCGAGCCTTCGTCGAATGCCTGTGCCAACTCGGCACTGGAGCGGATACTGGCCAGCGGGTTGCGCAGGCTGTGGGCCACCGCCGAAGACACCTCACCCAGCGCCACATAGGTTTCACTGTTGATCAGGCGCTTCTGCTGTACTGCCAGCAGCCGTGCGGCACGGTGCATGATGCCGTACAAGCCGACGTAGACCAGCCCGGCCCCGACGGTGATCGCCAGCCAGATCAGGATCAGGCCATGCTCGATACGCACGATCAGGTCGTGGGGTTCTTTATAGATTTCAACCATCGCCGTGACCTGCTCGCCATCGGCGTCGAACAGCGGAATGTAGTTTTCGATGAACAGCTGCTCGGGCGGGGTGACGAACTTCTGTTCGGCGCGTGCCTGTTCGAAGTCGTGGTAGCTGGCCGAGACCCGCATCTTGTAGTCGAAGGCCCGGTCCAGGTCATCATCGCCTTCGATCAGTTTGCCAACCAGTGCCGGGTTGCTGGACCAGATCACCGTGCGATCCGGGGCATAGATGTTGGCCAGCAGCATGTCCGGCAGGTGGGCAATGTGGTCAAGAAACTCGCCGCGCGCCTTGCGCCGGGCATCCGGGTCCACGTCGGGTAAATTGGCGCGGTCGGTGCGCGGGTCGAGCAGCTCGCCCATGGTACGTACATTGGGGATCGACACATGGCGCACTTCGGCGTCAGCAATGGCGGTGATGAACTGCGCGGTGAGCAAGGCGTCGCGCTCGACGCTTTCGTCGATGATGAAACGGCTGGAAATCAGCCCCAGCCCGGTGGCCACCGAGAGGATGATGGCCAGGCTGACCCAGGCATACCAGCGCAGCAGGTTGAACGGCTTGCGCGGGGCCGCCACCTCGTTACCGGCTGGCACTTCTACGGCGTCGGAACGGGGGGCGACGTCCATGGCGGACTCCACATCTGGGCACCTTTGAAGGTTATAGCCCAGAGTTGGGGAAGCAGTAGTGTTAAATTGATGGCATCCGCCGAAGGGTAATCCTGCCGTTCCTCCAATGCACGCGATCGTTGTAGGAGCGGGTTTACCCGCGAAGAATCCAACGCGGTGGATGGCAGTTACAAAGGCGAATCATCCGCCAACCCCTGCAACTTGCGGTATTCCCGCAGCACAGTAGGTACATAGCGCCGGGTCTCGGCAAATGGCGGCACCGCGCCACGTCGCATTACAGCATCGGGGCCGGCATTGTAAGCCGCCACAGCCAGGGTGATGTCGTTGTCGAACAAAGTGAGCATGCGCTTGAGGTAGCGTGCCCCGCCCTGCACGTTGTCTTCCGGGTCCAGGCGGTCTTCCACGCCCATCTCGCGGGCGGTATCCGGCATCAACTGCATCAAGCCCACCGCCCCCGCTCGCGAACGGGCCTTGGGGTTGTAGCCAGACTCGGCCTTGATCAGCGCATGCAACAGCGCCGGGGGAACGTTGTGGATCTTCGCCGCAGTGGCAACCACCTGCGCATAGGGCCGGCCGGTGATCATCTGCGCATTGGCCGGGCCTGCCTGGGCCAACGGCTCGTTGATCACCTTTTCGTAGTGGCGTCCGGGTCGATGGACGTTGGTCAGTACGTAGCCGCCCTTGGCATCGATGGAAATGTACACATCAGCCTGGGCAGCACCTGCCACCAGCCAGATCAAACCGAGGATGAGTCCACGCATGTCGGTCGCCTCTTTGTCGTGGCCCCCGATGTGGGGGAAATGCCCCGGAAAACCCGAGGACAATGACCACGACGCAAGCACTGTGCCGCTTCCTGTACCGCATGGCGCAAGGCCCCGAGGCAGACGTGCACGGCTGTTGCATGGTGGCCTGTCAACGCTTGTCCCCATGCAGTGGAGGGCTTCACCATGCAGCGCAGAACCAACCCGCAACGTGGCTTCACCCTGCTTGAACTCCTGGTGGTACTGGTGGTGCTCGGCCTGTTGGCCGGCATCGTCGCACCCAAGTACTTCAGCCAGCTCGGCCGCTCCGAGGCCAAGGTGGCGCGAGCACAGATAGAAGGGCTGAGCAAGGCCCTGGACCTGTACCGCCTGGAGGTCGGCCACTACCCCAACAGTGAGCAAGGCCTGCAGGCGCTGGTGGTCGCCCCCAGCGGCGAAGCGCGCTGGACTGGCCCGTACCTGCAGAAGGCCGTGCCGCAAGACCCGTGGGGGCGCCCGTACATCTACCGGCAACCCGGCGAGAACGGCGGTGAATACGACCTGCTGTCGATGGGCAAGGACGGCCAGCCGGGTGGCGACGGGGAAAACGCCGAAATCACCAGCTGGCAGTAAGGAGAGCGGCCATGCGCTACAGCCTCAAGGCCCTGGGCAGACAGGGCGTGGTGCAGTTGCAGATTGACGCCGAGGACGCCGACCAGGCCCGCCGCCAGGCCGAGGAGCAAGGCTTGCGCGTGCTCAGCCTGCGTGGCCAAGGCGGCGCCCTGCGCGGCATGGCGTGGCGCCGCGAGGCCGCCTTCGACCTGGTGCTGTTCAGCCAGGAACTGTCGACCCTGCTCAATGCCGGCCTGCCGCTGATCGACGCGCTGGAGAGCCTGGCAGAAAAGGCACCTGCGGCGGCAACCCGCAAAGTGCTGGCCGACCTGGTACGCCAGTTGTACGAAGGCCGCTCGCTGTCCCTGGCCCTGGGCCAACAGCCACGGGTATTCCCGCCGCTGTACGTGGCACTGGTGCAATCCAGCGAACGCACCGGCGCGCTGGGCGACGCCCTGGCCCGCTACATCAGTTACCGCCAGCGCCTGGACCTGGTACGGCAGAAATTGGTGGGGGCCTCGGTCTACCCGTTGCTGCTCCTGCTGGTGGGCGGCGGCGTGGTACTGTTCCTGCTCGGTTATGTGGTGCCGCGCTTCAGCCAGGTGTTCGAGGGCATGGGCACCGAATTGCCCTGGCTGTCACGGGTACTGATGCAGATCGGCCTGTTCCTGCATGCCCAGCAACTGCCACTGGCCCTGGGCACTGTCGGTGGGGTCACGGCCCTGTGGCTGCTGCGCCGGCACCCGCGGGTGCGGCACTGGGCATCCTGCCAGCTGCGGCGCCTGCCAGCGCTGCACCAGCGCCTGATGATGTACGAGCTGGCACGCTTCTACCGCTCGCTGGGCATTCTGCTGCAAGGTGGCATTCCCATCCTCACCGCCATGGGCATGGCCCACGGCCTGCTCGGCAGTGCGGCGGCCGAAGGCCTGCAACAGGCCAGCCAGCGAGTGGGCGAAGGGCTGCCGCTGTCCGATGCCCTGGAAGCCGGGCACCTGGTCACGCCGGTGTCGCTGCGCCTGCTGCGGGCCGGCGAACAGTCCGGCAACCTGGGTGAAATGCTGGAACGCTGCGCCGACTTCCATGACCAGGAAATCGGCCGCTGGGTGGAATGGTTCGTGAAGCTGTTCGAACCGCTGCTGATGACGTTCATTGGCCTGCTGATCGGCCTGATCGTGATCCTCATGTACATGCCGATCTTCGAACTGGCCTCGAGCATTCACTGAATCGCCAGGCCCAGGCTTGCGCGCAGGGTGCTGCCCTCGTAGGCGGTGCGGTACAACCCGCGCTCCTGCAGCAACGGCACCACCTCCTGGGTAAAGCGGCGGAACTGCCCTGGGTGGCCGATGTAGATGTTAAAGCCATCCAGCGCTCGCGCCTCGAACCACTCGGCCATTTTGGCCGCAACCGTTGCTGCCGAGCCGACGAAGGCCCCCGGCCGCAGCTGGCGCCCGAACTCCACGGCCTGGCGCAGGCTCAAGCCCTGCTGCCGCGCCTGGTCGGCGATACGTTTGGCGTTGGTGAAGAAGCTGCTGCGCGCATGCTCCAGGCTTTCTTGCGGGAACGGTGCGTCGAGGTCGTACTGGCTGAAGTCGTGCCAGCCGAAATTGCGCCCGAATTCCTTGAGCGCCAATTCGAAACTGTGGTCCTGCAGGTGGTAATGGCGCTCGATCTCGCGGGCATGTTGGTCCGTGTCACCGACGTAGATTTCGGCCCCGGGCAATACCAGCAATTGCTCAGGGTCACGCCCCAGCCGCGCGGCGCGGTTTTTCACGTCGCGGTAGAACGCCTGGCCCTGTTCGATGCTGGCGGCGTGGGTGAAGATCACGTCCGCCGTGGCCGCCCCCAGCTCGCGCCCTTGTTGCGAATCACCGGCCTGGAAGATTACTGGCTGGCCCTGGGGTGAGCGCTGGATATTCAGCGGCCCCACCACCGAGAAATGCTCGCCCTTGTGGTTCAGCGCATGCATCCGGCTTGGGTCGAGAAACTGCCCGGTGGCCCGGTTGCGCGGGAAGGCCCCGTCTTCATAGGAACGCCACAGGCCCTGCACCACGGCCACGTGCTCCTGGGCGCGGGCATAGCGGGTGTCGTAGTCGTAATGCTCGTCACGGCCGTAGTTGCCGGCGGTACCGGCATCGCCACTGGTGACCACGTTCCAGCCGGCGCGGCCCTTGCTGATCAGGTCCAGCGAGGCCAGGCGGCGGGCGACGTTGAACGGTTCGTTGTAAGAAGTGGTCAGGGTACCGACCAGGCCGATGCGGCGCGTGGTCACTGCCAGCGCCGAAAGCAGGGTCAGCGGCTCCAGGCGGTTGAGGTAATGGGAGGGCGAGCCGGGGGTGATGTACTGGCTGTCGACGATGAACATCAGGTCGAACAGCGCCGCCTCGGCCTGGCGAGCGATGTCGATGTACCAGTCGATGTTGACGCTGGCGTCGGCGGGCAGCTCCGGGTCGAGCCACAGGTTGTGCCGGCCGGGGCCGCCGCAGCCCATGGTCAGGGCGCCGAGTTTGATCTTGCGGGTGGGCATGGAAGCTCCTCTGGAATGATGGTGCCTGTGCCGGCCTCTTCGCGGGTAAACCCGCTCCTACAAGGGATCTTGAAACCATTGCGATCGTTGTAGGAGCGGGTTTACCCGCGAAGAGGCCGGTACAGGAAAACTCAGTGCTCGAACGCCGCCGCGAACGAGGTATCGAACAGGCTCGCCGCCGGGTAGGCCTTGATCAGCCCCAGCCCGGCAAAGAAGTCCACGGTCTTCTGCGCGTCCACGATCACCTGCGGGTTCAGTGGCGCCACATCGGTACGCGCGCGGGCAAACCAGACACGGGCAATGTCGCGGTCAGCGCGGGTGCGCTTGGCCCAGGCATCGGCGTAGGCCTCGGTATGCGCGGGGTCGCTCAGGGTCCAGTCACGGGCCTTTTTCAGGCGCTGAAGAAAATCACTGATTTGCGCGCGCTTGGCCTCCACCGCCTTGGCATTGGCCACCACAAAACTCTGCGCCGGGATCAGCCCTTCGGCCGTGGCCAGCACGCGCGCCCCTTGGCGCTGCTGCTGGGTGACATACGGCTCCCAGGTGGCAATCACGTCCACCGAGCCGCCATCCAGCGCATGCGAGGCGTCCAGGGCGCTGAGGTAGCGCAGCTCCAGGGCGTCACGCGGCACGGCGGCCTTGTCCAGCGCGGTGAACAGCAACTGCTGGCTCCAGGAGCCCTTCCAGATCGCCGCGCGCTTGCCACGCAGGTCTTCGAGGCTGTGAATGTTCGAGTCCTTGCGCGCCAGGATGGCCACGCCATCGAGGTTCTGCCGGCTTACCGCAATCACCTTGATCGGCGCGCCCAAGGCACCGAGAAACAACGGCGGCGCGTCGCCCAGCAGGCCGACGTCCAGGCTGCCCACATTCAGCGCCTCGGCCACCGGCGAGCCGGCGGTGAACTGCTTCCATTCCAGGGTATACGGCAGGTTATCGAGCACGCCGGCCGCTTCCATCACGGCGCGGGCATTGAAGCTCTGGTCGCCAACCACCAGGGTTTGCGCGGCAGCCGCCAGGCTGAGAGAGCTGGCCAGCACACCGGCAGCCAATTGCTTGAGGTATCGCACGTTCGTCTCCAGGTACCGTCGGGGTACTTAAGGCCGATCCGCGCGTGCGGTCTCGTGGGGTGGTCAAAGGGCTTACATATTCGCTTTGAATATAACCAGCGCAATGCTTATAAGCTATCTATAAATAGCAACGCCGTGAAATTCGTTTTGGGCATAACCTAATGCCCTGCGATTAAATGCAATATTTGCATATTAGCTTATTCATATTTTTACTTTTGAGAATATTCAGTGCGTTTGCTAGGGTTTAACCAAACCGTCAGCCGAGCCTGAACCATGACCCACCCCCTACGCTTCGAGCGCCTGCGCCACTTCATCGACGCGCTTTCGCAACTGCTGGACCGGGAAACCGACGAAGCCACCCTCCTCGACCAAGGCCAGGGCCTGCTGCGCAGCCTGGTCGCGCATGACGACTGGTTGCCCGAGGCACTGGCGCAGCCGGACCCGGCCCGTTACCAGCAATACCTGCTGCACTGCGATTCACGCCAGCGCTTTTCCATTGTCAGTTTCGTCTGGGGGCCTGGCCAGCAGACCCCCATCCACGACCACCGGGTGTGGGGGCTGATCGGCATGTTGCGCGGCGCCGAATATTCTCAAGGCTTTGCCCGCAGTGAACACGGTGCGTTGCTGCCGGCAGGCGCGCCAGTGCGCATCGAGCCTGGCCATGTGGAGGCGGTTTCGCCACGCATCGGCGATATCCACCAGGTCAGCAATGCCTTCGACGACCGGGTATCGATCAGCATTCATGTGTATGGCGCCAACATCGGCGCCGTCAGCCGCGCGGTGTACCTGCCCGACGGCACTGAAAAACCGTTCATTTCCGGCTATTCCAACAGCCTTCTGCCCAACATCTGGGACCTGTCCAAAGAGAACCTTGCCCCATGAGCACCATTGCCACCCGCTCCTACCACGATATTCGCCGGGCCTTGCTGGCCCATGAAGAACTGGCACTGATCGATGTACGCGAGGAAGACCCATTCGCCCAGGAACACCCACTGTTCGCCGCCAACATCGCGCTTTCCAAGCTGGAACTGGAGGTATTCGCCCGCGTACCCCGCCGCGACACCGCCATCACCCTGTATGACGACGGCGAAGGCCTTGCGGCCCAGGCCGGTGAACGGCTGCTCGCACTGGGCTACACCGATGTTGCGCTGCTGGACGGTGGCCTGGGCGCCTGGCGCGCTGCCGGCGGTGAGCTGTTCCGTGACGTCAACGTACCCAGCAAGGCCTTTGGCGAACTGGTCGAAAGCGTACGCCACACCCCGTCGCTGGCGGCCGAGCAGGTGCAGGCGCTGCTGGATGCCAAGGCCGATGTGGTGGTGCTGGACGCCCGCCGCTTCGATGAGTACCAGACCATGAGTATCCCGGGCGGCATCAGCGTGCCGGGTGCCGAGCTGGTGCTTAGGGTTGCCGAGCTGGCGCCCAGCCCTGCCACCCAGGTGATCGTCAACTGCGCCGGGCGTACCCGCAGCATTATCGGCACCCAGTCGCTGGTCAATGCCGGCATCCCCAACCCGGTAGCGGCCCTGCGCAATGGCACCATTGGCTGGACCCTGGCCGGGCAAACCCTGGCCCACGGCCAGCAGCGCCGCTTTGCCGAGGTCACCGACAGCAACCGTGCAGAGGCCGCGGTGCGTGCGCGCAGTGTGGCCGACCGCGCTGGCGTGGCGCGCCTGACGCATGAGGGCCTCAGGGCCTGGCAGGCCGATGCGCAGCGCACCACCTACCTGTTCGACGTGCGCACACCGGAGGAGTTTGCCAAGGGCCATCTGCCGGCCAGCCGCAGTGTGCCGGGCGGGCAGCTGGTGCAGGAAACCGACCATGTCGCCAGTGTACGTGGGGCGCGCATTGTGCTGGTGGATGACGACGGCGTGCGGGCCAACATGAGCGCCTCATGGCTGGCACAGATGGGCTGGCAGGTGGCGGTGCTGGACGGCTTGTCGGCGGCCGACTTCAGTGAGACCGGCGAGTGGCAGGCGCCGCAGCCGGCGTTGCCGGCAGTGACCGAGATCGGTGTCGAACAACTGGCGACCTGGCTGCAGGCGCCGGGTACGGTGGTGCTGGACTTCACCAGCAGTGCCAACTATGTGAAACGGCATATTCCTGGTGCGTACTGGGGTATTCGAGCGCAATTGCCGCAAGTGCTGGAAAAGCTCCCGGTTGCCGAGCGCTATGTGATGACCTGTGGCAGCAGCTTGCTGGCGCGTTTTGCTGCCGTTGACCTGCAGGCACTGACGCAAACCCCGGTGTATGTGCTGGAGGGTGGTACGGCGCGCTGGATTGCTGCGGGCCAGGCGCTGGAGAGCGGCGAAACGCGCCTGGCCGTGGCGCGTACAGACCGTTATCGCCGGCCTTATGAAGGGACGGATAACCCGCGTGAGGCGATGCAGGGGTATCTGGATTGGGAGTTCGGCTTGATTGCTCAGCTGGAACGGGATGGGACCCATGGGTTCCGGGTGCTGAGCTGAGATAGCCCGGGGGCGCCTGTGGGGATTACCCTGGTGCCGGTCAGTTAAGGCATCCAGGTGCATGCCTTGGTATTTGAGGTGGTGCACAGATCGAGCGCCGCCCGCGCGGCGCTTCGCGGCTAAAGCCGCTCCTACGTTTGTTTCGGGCCAATTATTCCTGTGGGATTTGCGCGCGAACGCCT
>NZ_JBIVIF010000042.1:0-54926 GCF_044749595.1 Pseudomonas sp. NPDC089392 | reverse complement strand
GCGCGCGAATCCCACAGGAATAATTGGCCCGAAACAAACGTAGGAGCGGCTTTAGCCGCGAAGCGCCGCGCGGGCGGCGCTCGATCTCACAGGCGCCACCACCCCCAAAGCCCTACACCTCCAAGCCCTCCCACAATCACCCGACGCTGGCTCTTGGCCACCAACTCAGTCATCATCCGACTTATCCGTCATTAAACAGCAGTAAAACCGCAATAATGACGCCAACAGTTTCGAACGTGCGCTTTGCCTAGGCCAAAGCGATTGATGGCTTATTGCCATAGATCAAGCACATTAAATATTCATTCAATAAAACCAGTGGCTTGCCGATACCTGTCGAAAGCCCTGCGGACTATCAACCCATGCGTAACAACCAGCCCATTACCCAGAGAGAACGGACTTTCCCTGCCCAACAGCGGTTGATCTCCACCACCAATGCCAAGGGTGTGATCACGTACTGCAACGATGCCTTCATTGAAATCAGTGGCTTCACCCGCGAGGAGCTGATCGGCGCACCACACAACCTGGTGCGCCACCCCGACGTGCCGTCGGCCGTGTTTGCCCACATGTGGCAAACCCTCAAGCAAGGCCAGCCATGGATGGGCATCGTCAAGAACCGCTGCAAGTCCGGCGACCACTACTGGGTCAACGCCTACGTCACGCCGATTTTCGACAACAACCAGGTGGTCGGCTTCGAGTCGGTACGGATCAAGCCCACAGCCGAGCAGGTCCGCCGCGCCGAAGCGCTGTACCAGCGCATCAACCAGAGCAAGCCGCCGGTACCGCGCCGTGACACGTGGCTGCCGGTGCTGCAGGACTGGCTGCCGTTCATCCTCATCAGCCAGGTCGGCTTCCTGATCGGCAACTGGCTGGGCCATTCCTGGGGCTTTGCCCTGGCCGCCGGGCTTTCCGTGCCACTCGGCCTGCTGGGCTTGAGCTGGCAACAGCGTGGCCTCAAGCGCTTGCTGCGCCTGGCCGAGCAGACCACCTCCGACCCGCTGATCGCGCAGATGTACACCGACAGCCGTGGCGTACAGGCACGCCTGGAAATGGCCATGCTCAGCCAGGACTCGCGGATGAAAACCTGCCTCACCCGCCTGCAGGACAGCGCCGAACACCTCAGCGACCAGGCGCGGCAGTCTGACGCCCTGGCCCACAAGAGTTCCTCGGGGCTGGAGCGCCAGCGGGTAGAAACCGAGCAGGTCGCCGCCGCAGTCAACCAGATGGCCGCCACCACCCAGGAAGTGGCCAGCCACGTACAGCGCACCGCCGATGCCACCCAGGAGGCTAACCGGTTGACCAGCCAGGGCCGGCAGATTGCTGGGGAAACCCGCGAGGCCATCGAACGCCTGTCGGCTGCAGTGGGCGAAACCGGGCAGACGGTAACGCAACTGGCCAAGGACAGCGACGAGATCGGTGGCGTGGTCGATGTGATCAAAGGCATCGCCGACCAGACCAACCTGCTGGCGCTGAACGCAGCCATCGAGGCGGCGCGTGCCGGTGAAATGGGCCGTGGCTTTGCCGTGGTGGCCGACGAGGTACGCCAACTGGCCCAGCGCACCGCCGAGTCCACCGGGCAAATCCACGGCCTGATCGCCAAGCTGCAACAAACCGCCAGTAATGCCGTGCTGACCATGGAAGCTGGCCACCGCCAGGCGCAGGAAGGTGTCGATCGAGTGATGCAGGCCGACGAGGCGCTGGTAGGGATCAGCGAAGCGGTGGCCAACATCACCGACATGGCCACCCAGATTGCCGCGGCCACCGAGGAGCAGACCGCAGTGGCTGACGAGATCAGCCGCAACATCAGCACCATTGCCGAGCTGGCCGACCAGACTGCCGAACAGGCGCAGCATTCGGCTTTGCTCAGTGAGGAACTGAGCAGCACGGCGGGGAGCCAGTACTCGCTGGTGGAGCGGTTCAACCGCTAACTCCAGGCTTACGTTACCTTTGTAGGAGCGGCCTTGCGTCGCGAACGGGCTGCGAAGCAGCCCCAGCAATTTGTGCATTGCCCTGAAATCCCAGGGCTGCTTCGCAGCCCGTTCGCGACGCAAGGCCGCTCCTACAGGGGCCGCGCAAGGCTGTTTGGCTGCGTTACCAATCCAGACGCAGGCGGCTCTCGAAATAGCGCTCTTCGCCGCTCAGCGGGTCGTCGAAACGCAAGCTCTGCGCCAGCAGCTTCAGCGGCCGCTGGTAGTCGTCCTCTTCGTTGAGCAACTGCGGATAGAACGGGTCATTGCAGATCCCCGCCCCCAAGGCGGCCATGTGCACGCGCAATTGATGGGTCTTGCCAGTCACCGGCGACAGCCCATAACGCCACAGCTCGCCATTCTGCTCCAGCACCTCGGCCAGGGTTTCGCTGTTGGCCTCTCCCTCAACTTCATGCATGCGGAAAAACGGCTCGCCATGCACCAGGCGGCTTTTGTGCACCAGCGGAAACTCATGCTGTGGCATGGCAGCGGCTATGGCCTGGTAGCGCTTGTCGATGCGCCGCTCAGGGAACAGGCGCTGGTAGGCACTGCGGGTATGCGGGTTGGCGGAAAACAGCACAAGCCCGGCGGTGTGCCGGTCGATGCGGTGCAACGGCACCAGGTGCGGATTGCCCAAGCGGCGGATCAGGCGACGCAGCAAAGTCTGCTCGACGTATTCACCGGTCGGCGTAACCGGCAGAAAATGCGGCTTGTCGGCCACCACCAGGTGCTCGTCCACATGCAGCACCGTCTCCTGCACCGGAATCGGGCGCTCGTTCGGCACTTCGCGGAAGTAGTGCAAACGCATACCACGCTTGTACGGCAGCTCGGCCGCGACCGCCCGGCCCTGGGCATCCAGCACCCGGCCACGGGCAAAGCGGTCGAGCCACTGGGCCCGGTCGATGGCCTTGAAATGATCACACAGGCAATCGAGCACCGTCGCCCAGTTACCGGGGGGCAGGCACACTGTGCTGGCTTGCTGGCGGGCGGGGTCGAAAGGCGTGGTCATGGCAGGGCTCGAAACGTTCACGGCCGCGCATTATCCCCCAAGCCTGCGCCCTCAACCAGCCTGGGCCATCGCCTCGCTGCGCTCCTTCAACCAGCGCAGCACCTGCACCGGCTCCCAACGGCCCGGGTCGTAAAGGGCATACAGCAACCCTTGGTAACCCACCACATCCAGCCCGCGGTGGTAGCCGGCACGCTGAAACAACGCCTCGATCTCGGCGAAGCAGGTATTGAAGTGGACCTTGCCGAACGGCGTGCGGTCGTCGGTCACCAGGCCTTCGAGGCGCAGTTCCAGAACGGCGTCGGCCACCCGCTCGACAGGCATGCGGTTGACGCTGTACTTGAGTTGCTCGACGTTGAGCATGGCGTTACCTCGATACTGTATTTATATACAGCATACGAATATCCTCTTGCCGACGTCAATGCGGTTCATTGCAGCCCCGGCAGGTAGCCAGTGCCTTTGCCGACGGTCAACACCTGCCGCCGGGGTGTTCCGCGCGTAACGGAAATATGTACCCATTTGCCGAACTCCAGGATGAGTTGATCGAAGGGCACCGCACTTTCGCTGATCCGCCGCACGGTTTCACGCGGGCTGACTTCGATTACCGTGAAGTCTGCCGCCAGCCCTTGTACATGCTGGCTATTCGCGGCGCCACCGATCTGCCGGTTGACCTTTTCACTGCGATAACCGCTGCTGACGATGATTGGCGCATCAAACAGTGCACGTACCTGTTCAAGCGCACAACACAGCAATTGCAGGTTGGCCCGGGCTTCGGCAGGAGGGGTGTTATCGAAGCCGTCCCTGGCGGCAAGCTGGGAAACGGTCATTTCATCAAACGTGAAATGTGGAGTGATCAACATGGCGAAGTAGTCCGATGATGGGGGAAGGATGCCGGCAGCAGTACGCCGGTACCCGATCATCAACGCGCTTCACGGGCCATGGAGCAGGGTTGAAGCTCCACTGATGCCATCATTGCCCCAGGAACGCCACCACCTGTTCGGCATCAAACGGCCAGTGCAGCTCGGCGCCGTTGTCACAGCGCCGTAGCACCGGAATGATCAAGCCATAACGCTCGAACATGGGCTCGTTCTCGGCGATATCGACCAGCTCCACCAGCAGGCCATGGTCGACGAAGGGCATCAGCACGGCCTCGGCCACTTCGCACAGGTGGCAGCCAAGGGTGCCGAACAGTTGGCATTCAGGCAGCATGGGCAGGTCTCGGTTTGCAAGGGAGAAAAGCCTATTCTAGGTCCGTCCCGCCCACCCTGCACCTGACCTGGCTCAATCCTGGCTGGTAGCGCCGATACGGTGCAGCGAAAGGTCCGCGCCCTGGAACTCCTGCTCGTGGCTCAAGCGCAGGCCATGCAGCGCGCGGATCACGCCGTAGACGGCAAAACCACCGGTCAACGCCACCAGCACGCCCATCAGGCTGCCCAGCAATTGGCTGACCAAGCTGACACCACCCATGCCGCCGAGCACCGCCTGGCCGAACACGCCGCAGGCAATGCCACCC
The DNA here is from genome assembly GCF_044749595.1 of Pseudomonas sp. NPDC089392. Classification (NCBI taxonomy): domain Bacteria; kingdom Pseudomonadati; phylum Pseudomonadota; class Gammaproteobacteria; order Pseudomonadales; family Pseudomonadaceae; genus Pseudomonas; species Pseudomonas sp. NPDC089392. The sequence goes on along the minus strand of NZ_JBIVIF010000042.1, from coordinate 50,443 downwards.
CACACGCCACACAGGCCGTGCAATGGCCACACACCCAGCACATCGTCGATTTTCCAGCGGTTCTGCGCTGCAGTGAAGGTCCAGACGAACAGCGCACCCGCCACCAGGCCGGTGGCCAGCGCACCAATCGGGTGCATCAGGTCGGAGCCGGCGCAAATCGCCACCAACCCGGCAAGCGGCCCGTTATGCAGGAAGCCAGGGTCGTTGCGCCCGGCGACCAAGGCCGACAGGGTACCGCCGACCATGGCCATCAGTGAGTTGATCGCCACCAGGCCGCTGACACCCTGCAGGGTCTGGGCGCTCATGACGTTGAAGCCGAACCAGCCGATGATCAAGATCCACGATCCCAACGCCAGGAACGGAATGCTCGACGGCGCGAACGCCACCAGCCGGCCATCGCGGTAGCGGCCACGGCGCGCGCCCAGCAGCAGTACCGCTGCCAGTGCCAGCCAGCCGCCCATCGCATGCACCACCACCGAGCCCGCAAAGTCATGGAACGGCGCGCCAAAGCGTGCCTGCAACCAGGCCTGCAACCCCAGGTTGCCGTTCCATACCACGCCCTCGAAGAACGGGTAGACGAATGCCACGATCAACGCCGTGGCACACAGCTGCGGCACGAAGCGCGCCCGCTCGGCGATACCCCCGGAGATGATGGCCGGGATCGCTGCGGCAAAGGTCAGCAGGAAAAAGCACTTGACCAGCGCATAGCCATGGTCAGCAGCCAGTTCTGCCGCTGGCTGGAAGAAGTTGACCCCATAGGCGATCCAGTAGCCAATGAAGAAGTACACCAGCGCCGAAATGGCGAAGTCGCTGAGGATCTTCGACAATGCATTGACCTGGTTCTTGTGACGCACCGTGCCCACTTCGAGAAACGCGAAGCCGGCATGCATGGCCAGCACCAGAATGGCGCCCATGAGAATGAACAGGGTGTTGGAACCGTGGACCAGGGAGTCCATCGCGCTGTGCATGTTTTCCATGAAATAGGCAGACCTGCTGAAAAAGGCACCAGGACAGTTCAAGAACCTGCATCCCTGCACCGAAACGGTGCCAGCCCCCTGCCCTGTTTCGGTTAGCCGGGCGGAGCCTGCGTGGTTTTTTCTTGGGTTTGTCGTGGATTGGGTTAAGGTTTATCGGTACCCGCTGCGCTGGCGCCCTGAATCGGCGCAGTACCCGCCTGTGGCGCCCCGCAACGTGGCAAAGACATAGCAAGGCCCATACCAGCGCCGGCACTTGAACCTTCCGCGCGTGCCATTACTCGAAACACCAACACTCATCGACAGGGAGAGACCCCATGGCCAGCAAATCGGCAAAGACTGCACAAGAGATATTGATGGCTGACTTCCAGGCCTTGGTGCGCGACACCGAGAAACTGCTGAGCGACACTGCCAACCTGGCCGGTGACCAGGCCGACGAGTTACGCGAGCAGATCCACGACCGGCTGGCCCAGGCCCGCGAAACCTTGCAACTGACCCAGGATTCGGTGCGCGATCGTGGCCAGGCAGCGCTGGGCAGCGCCGAGCAGTACGTGCAGGACAACCCGTGGCAGGCAATCGGCATTGCGGCCGGCGTCGGGTTGTTGATCGGCTTGCTGGCCAACAGGCGCTAAGGGGTTCCCATGGAGAATGACGCCAACACCGCCGGTGCTTCAGGCAGGCGCCTGGGCGCCGCTGTGCTGGGGCTGCTGCATAGCCATATCGAACTGTTCGGCATCGAGTTGCAGGAGCAGAAGGGGCGCACCTTGAGCCTGTTGCTGTTTGCCGGCATGGCCCTGGTGTTCGCCCTGCTGCTGCTGACGGCGCTTTCCGGGCTGCTGCTGGTGCTGCTGTGGGACAGCTACCGCCTGGCCGGCATCATCGGGCTGTGTGTGTTTTACGGCATCGCCGCGCTGTACTGCGGGTTGCGCCTGAAAGCGGCAGTGTTCGACGAGTCGTCGCCATTCGGCGCCACCCTCGAAGAACTCGCCAAGGACCGGGAGCGCCTGTTGCCATGAGCCTGCCAGAACTGCCAAACAGCCGAAACCCGCGCGAGCTGCGCAAGGCGCTGCTGCGCCTGCGCATGGAGATGCACCGCCAGGAGATCCGCCACGAATCCGGGCAATTGCTGGAGCCACTGCGCCGCGTGCGCGGCATGGGCAGCTCGTTGCACGAAGGGCTGGGGATCAAGCATGCGCCGCTGTGGGGGATTGGCGCCGTGGTTGCGCTGGGCTTCCTGACCGGCAAGGGTGTGCGTAGCGGTAACCTGTCGCGCCTTGTACGATTGGGCAGCAGCCTGCTGCCGCTGGTGCGCCTGTACCTGCAAGGCAACCGCCGACCCTGACGACCTAACCTTGCCCCCTGTAGGAGCGGGTTTACCCGCGAATGCGGCAGTGGAGCCACCGACGCATTCGCGGGTAAACCCGCTCCTACAGACTCGGTATCGACCTGCCCCTTGCGCAGAAGCACACGACACTGGAAGCTAATGCCTTCGATCCACAGGAGACCGCGCCTTGGACTGGCACACCCTGCTCACCCGCGAACGCCTGGGCAAAGCCCTTTACAGCGCCGATGAACTCGGGCGCAGCCCCTTCCACAAAGACCACGACCGCATCATCTTCTCTGGCGCTTTCCGCCGCCTCGGGCGCAAGACCCAAGTGCACCCGGTTACCAGCAACGACCATATCCACACGCGCCTGACCCACTCGCTGGAAGTCAGCTGCGTTGGTCGCTCGCTGGGCATGCGCGTCGGCGAAACCCTGCGCGACAACCTGCCGGACTGGTGCGCCCCCAGCGACCTGGGGATGATCGTGCAATCGGCCTGCCTGGCCCACGACATCGGCAACCCACCGTTCGGCCATTCCGGTGAAGACGCCATCCGCCATTGGTTCCAGCAGGCTGCGGGGCGTGGCTGGCTGGACGACATGAGCGAAGATGAACGGGCCGATTTCCTCAACTTTGAAGGTAATGCCCAAGGCTTTCGCGTGCTCACGCAGCTTGAGTACCACCAGTTTGACGGCGGTACCCGGCTAACCTATGCCACCCTGGGAACCTACCTGAAGTACCCATGGAGTGCGCGTCACGCCGACGCCCTGGGCTACAAGAAGCACAAATTCGGCAGCTACCAGAGCGAACTTCCCCTGCTCGAACAGATCGCCCGCAAACTCGGCATGCCGCAACTGGAGGACCAACGCTGGGCACGCCACCCGCTGGTCTACCTGATGGAGGCTGCGGACGACATCTGCTACGCGCTGATCGACCTGGAAGACGGCCTGGAAATGGAGCTGCTGCAATACGCCGAAGTCGAAGCGCTGTTGCTAGACCTGGTCGGGGATGACCTGCCGGAAACCTACCGCCAGCTCGGCCAGCACGACTCCCGCCGTCGCAAACTGGCAATCCTGCGCGGCAAAGCCATCGAACACTTGACCAACGCCGCTGCCCACGCCTTTGTCGAACAGCAGCAGGCGTTGCTGGCGGGGCAACTGTCGGGTGATCTGGTCGAGCACATGCACGGCCCGGCCCAGCGCTGCGTATTGCAGGCCAAGGATATGGCACGCAACAAGATCTTCCAGGACAAACGCAAGACCCTGCATGAAATCGGCGCCTACACCACCTTGGAAATCTTGCTGAACACCTTCTGCGGCGCCGCCCTTGAACAACACGGTGGGCGCACGCCATCGTTCAAGAGCCGGCGGGTGCTGGACCTGCTCGGCAACAATGCACCGGACCCGCAAGCCTCGTTGCACAACGCGTTCCTGCGCATGATCGACTTCATCGCCGGAATGACCGACAGCTATGCCAGCGAAATGGCCCGGGAAATGACTGGGCGCTCCAACCCGACCTGATCCGCGCCGGTGCAGCCTGTGCCCGGCGCTGCACCGCGCACTGCAGGAAACTTCCTACATATACTGGCGGAAAACTAAACAGCATGTATAAAAATCAATAAAAAGTTACCAGTCGCGCTTTGACACTGAATAAAAAGCGCTTATTTCGTAGCCGGTTTTGTTTTATCTTGTAAGCCATTTCCCATATAGGGCTAACAGCCCTTCCTCGCATGCCCGACGACTTCCAACTGCGATAAGGTGCCACCTGTCCCCCTCAATCGCCCGCAGGGAAGTTGAACATGCATTCCATATTTATAGTTGACGACCATCCCGTCATCCGCCTGGCCGTCCGTATGTTGCTGGAAAACCAGAATTACCGGATTGTCGGCGAATCTGACAACGGCGTGGACGCCATGCAGATGATTCGCGAAGCCAGCCCCGACCTGGTCATTCTCGACATCAGCATCCCCAAGCTGGACGGGCTGGAAGTGCTTGCCCGTTTCCAGGCCATGGCCCTGCCATTGAAGGTTCTGGTGTTGACCGCACAGTCTCCGGCACTGTTTGCCGTGCGTTGCATGCATTCTGGCGCTGCGGGCTATGTGTGCAAGCAGGAAGACCTGAGCGAACTGCTCAGCGCAATCAAGGCCGTACTGGCCGGTTACAACTACTTCCCGAGCCAGGCAATAAAGCACAATCAGACGGTCGACGCCGACCTGCAACTTTTCCGCCAGGTAAACGACCGCGAGCTGATGGTGTTGCAACTGTTTGCCCAAGGCCGCAGCAACAAGGAAATTGCCACTGGCATGTTCCTCAGCAGCAAGACCGTCAGTACCTACAAGAAGCGCCTCATGCACAAGCTTCAGGTCAGTACACTGGTTGACCTGATCGAGATGGCCAAACGCAACGCGCTGGTCTGAGGGTGGTCATGGCCCGCCCTGTCGCATACCTGCTGCTCGCCCTGCTGCTGTTCGGCGGCGAGGCACAGGCTACACATCACGATGCCTCGTCCTATACGTTGCTGGCACGCTCATCGGCCCGTCCGGCACAGCCTGCGCTCACGGACGAACAACGGCAATGGCTGGAGAGCCGCCAGGAACTGGTGCTGGGTACATCGGCACCGGACTACCCGCCATTCGACATCACCAGTGGCGGCCGCGACTACCAAGGCCTTACCGCCGAGTACGCGAGCATGATCGGCAAGGCCTTGCAGTTGCCGGTGCGGGTGCTGCGCTTCTCCAGCCGCCAGGCGGCGGTGGAGGCGCTCAGGCTCGGTGATATCGACCTGCTTGGCAGCGCCAATGGGTACGAAGCGGCCAGCGACGGCCTGGCGCTGTCGCACCCCTATGCCATCGACCAACCGGTACTGGTAACACGTGAAGACGAAAATCGGGCGCTGGACATGGGCCTGACTGACATGCGCCTGGGCATGCTCTACCACTACCTGCCCAGGCAGGAGGTGCTTGGCGCCTATCCCAAGGCCGAACTGCTGGCCTTCGGCTCCTCCAGCCAGGCCCTGAATGCCGTGGCGTTCGGCCAGGCCGACGTGTTCATCGGCGACACCATTTCCACGCACTACCAACTCAACCGCGGCCACCTGCCGCGCCTGCGCATGGCCAATTTCGGCAAGCACGAGGCGATCGGCTTTGGCTTTGCCTTGCGCCAGCAGGACACGCTGCTGATGGAGCTGGTGAACAACATCCTGGACAGCCAGACCCATGCCATGCGCGTCAGCATCTTCAAACGCTGGAGCGCCGGCAGCGATCTGCTGCTGACCGACCGCAAACTGCAGTTGAGCGAGAGCGAGGAGCAATGGCTGCAGCAACACCCGGTGATGCGCGTGGCAATTGATGACACCGCTGCGCCACTCTCCTATTTCGATGGCTCAGGGCATTTCCGTGGTATTACCGCCGACCTGCTGGAGCTCATTCGCCTGCGCACCGGTTTGCGATTCGAAGTGCAGCGCGCCAGCGGCATTGCCGACATGGTTGCCCGGCTCAAGGATGACCGCGCAGATGTCATCGCCGCACTGGCCTCCGGCGGGGAGGCCGAAGACAACCTGCAAGTCAGCCGCCCCTACCTGGAAAGCGCCTATGTGCTGGTCAGCCGCAAGGACGATAATGCACCACGTTCGCTGGAGCAGTTGCAGGGGCATCGCATCGCCATTACCCGCTACAGCGCCATGGACGCCATGCTTTCCCGGCACTATCCGCAGATCGGCTGGGTCGAGACAGAAAGCGCGTTCTATGCCATGGCATTGCTCAACAGCGGTGCCGTCGATGCAGTCATCACCACCTTGATCGACGCCAACCACGCCTTGGCCGGCAACCCCGAGCTGGTCATCCGCACCACGGTCGGCAGCGAACCTGCCAATTTCGCCATGGCTACCAGCGCCCCGTCACCGGCGCTGGTGTCAATCCTCGACAAGGCGCTGCTGAGCATCTCGCCGGAAGAGCTGGGGGTAATCAACAACCGCTGGCGCGGCTTCGGCCAGCAAGACGATAACAATGGCCAGGGCTATCGCCGCCTCGCATTGCAGGTGGTGCTGGGCACCGCCGTGCTTCTGCTGCTGGCCTTGCTCTGGAACGCGCGCCTGCGCCTGCAGATTCGCCAGCGCCAGCACGCCGAACGTGCGCTGAACGACCAGTTGGCGTTCATGCGCGCCCTGCTCAACGGCACGCCCCACCCGATGTACGTGCGCGACCGCGAGGGCTGCCTGCAAAGCTGCAACTACAGCTACCTGGAAGCCGTGCAGGCCCGCTCCGATGAAGTGATTGGCAAACAGCTGGACGGCAGCCTGTTCGCCGATTGCGAACAGACGCGGCAGATCCAGGCCGATTACCTGAAAGTCATGGCTGCAGGTTCGCCGCTGATCATGGACCGGCCATTACGAATCAAGGGCCGGGAGATGACCATCTACCACTGGATTCTGCCTTACCGCGACTCGCTGGGTGAGGTGCAGGGCATCATCGGCGGCTGGATCGACATCAGCGATCGCCGCCAGCTGGTCATGGAGCTGCGCCTGGCCAAGCAGCAGGCCGACGATGCCAACCGCGCCAAAAGCACGTTCCTGGCCACCATCAGCCATGAAATCCGTACCCCGATGAATGCTGTCATCGGCATGCTGGAGCTGGCGGTCAAGCGCGCCGACCAGGGCCGGGTCGACCGCAGTGCACTGGAGTTGGCCCATCATTCGGCCAAGGACCTGCTGGGCCTGATCGGCGATATCCTCGACATCGTGCGCATCGAATCAGGGCATTTGTCCCTCGCACCGGAAGCTGTCGACCTGGCCGCCCTGGTCGAATCGGTGGGCCGTATTTTCGAGGGGCAGGCACGGCAGAAAGGCCTCGCACTGGAGGTGACGATCGCACCCGCAGCGCGTTGCCATGCATGGCTCGACCCTCTGCGGTTCAAGCAGGTGCTGTCCAACCTGGTCAGCAACGCCATCAAGTTCACCGAGCATGGCCAGGTGCGGATTTGCGTCGCCCTGCTGGACGACGGCGCCAGCACGCCAGCGGTGCTTGAGCTGGAAGTGCGCGACAGCGGTATAGGCATCCACGCCGATGACTTGCAGCGCCTGTTCAACCCATTCATCCAGGCCAACCCGCATAGCCAGGGCGCCCGCGCAGGTACCGGGCTGGGCCTGGCTATCTGCCGCAACCTGTGTGAAATGATGGGCGGCAGCCTGACCATCAAGAGCCTGGAGGATGTCGGCACCCAGGTACGCCTGAAGATGCCCCTGCAGCGGCTTGAAGCGACAACCCAGCCGCCCCCGCTGATCGAGAACCTCGACGTGCCCGACCCACGGCTGCAGGTGCTGGTGATCGACGACCACCCGGCCAACCTGGAACTTATGGCACAACAGCTTGGCTACCTGGGCCTGGAGCACGCCTGTGCCCGTGACGGTCGCGAAGGCCTGGCCGCCTGGCGGGCAGCTGAATACGATGTGCTGGTGCTCGACTGCAACATGCCGCACATGAATGGCTACCAACTGGCGACGGCCGTGCGTACCGAAGAGCGCCATGGCAAGCGGCCGCGCTGCACCATCCTCGGCTACACCGCCAACGCGCAGCCAGAAGTCCGCCGCAAGTGCCTGAGCGCCGGCATGGACGACTGCCTGCTCAAACCCATCAGCCTGAGTACCCTCAGCCAGCGCCTGGCCGGCATCCGCCCGCGCCGGCAACAAAAGCGCAGGCGCCAGCTGTACCACCTGGACGGCCTGGCAGCTGTCATCGGCCATGCGCCCGAAGATCGCCAGCGCTTCCTGCAGGCCCTGCAGCAGAGCTTGCAGGCAGACTTGGCCACATTGATGGTGCTGCAACCAGAACACCAGGCAGCGGCCATTGTCGAGCAAGCACACAAGGTGCTCAGCGCCGCGCGGATACTGGGAGCACCTGCCCTGATGGAAGCCTGCGAAGCCCTGGAGGCCAGCGATTTGTCGACACCCCTGTTGCGTCTGCGACGCCAGGCACTGGCGCGGCATATGTGCCGGGTAGAACGCGCCCTGGCCAAGGAGTTGGCCAGCGCTACAAGCACTCAGGCAGGCAGCCAGGCGTGTTAACTGGTAGACTGCGCGGCGTTATTACCTAAGAGGATTGTTTCATGGCCACAAACCGCTCCCGTCGTCTGCGCAAGAAGCTGTGTGTCGACGAGTTTCAGGAATTGGGCTTCGAGCTGAACCTGGAATTCAAGGAAGATCTGGATGACCAGGCAATCGATGCTTTCCTCGACGCGTTCCTGGAAGAAGCCATGGACGCCAACGGCCTGGACTATGTAGGCGGTGACGATTACGGCCTGGTGTGCTCGGTCAAGCGCGGTTCGGTCAGCGAAGAACAGCGTGCAGCCGTTGAAGCCTGGCTCAAAGGCCGCAGCGAACTGACCAAGATCGAAGTCAGCCCGCTGCTCGACGCCTGGTACCCGGAAAAGCCGATCAACAAGGCTGAGTGATACCAACCTGCTTTGATCGCTGAAAGGCCACCCGCAAGGGTAGTGCCTGTCAAATAGCGAAATGGGGCTGCTGCGCAGCCCATCGCTAGATTGACAGGCATTACTCTTCGGGTGGCCTTTTTTATTGGCGGTGCTTTTCCGTCGAACGAGGCGCATCGTCGCTGCGCTTGGGGCATAATGCGTACTCTTTACGTCGTGGGGCCATCATCTCATACAGCCCCAATGCCCTTTTCCCTCGCTGCAGGGTATTTAATCGCTATGATCAAAACGCTTCGTCCCCTCGTTCTTGCCGGTCTGCTGTTGCCATTCGCGTTGTCCAGCCAGGCCGCCGCCGTCAATACCACCCTGCCCGCCAAAGTGCAGCAGGCCCTGAAGGCCAACAAGCTGCAGGACACGGCGCTGTCCCTGGTAATGCTGCCGCTGGACGGCCCCGGTACAGCAACCGTGTTCAACGCCGATGTGTCGGTGAACCCGGCCTCGACCATGAAACTGGTCACCACCTACGCCGCCCTCGAACTGCTTGGCCCTACCTATCAGTGGAAAACCGAGTTCTACACCGACGGCACCCTGAGCAATGGCGTGCTCAACGGCAACCTGTACCTCAAAGGTGGCGGTGACCCGAAACTGAACATGGAAAAGCTGTGGCTGCTGATGCGTGACCTGCGCGCCAATGGCGTACGCACCATCACCGGTGACCTGGTGCTGGATCGCAGCCATTTCGTACAGCCCAACCTGCCGCAGTTCAACGATGACGGCGGCGATGTCAACAAGCCGTTCCTGGTCAAGCCCGACTCGCTGCTGGTCAACCTCAAGGCCCTGCGCTTCGTGGCCCGCAACGATGGCGGCAAGGTCACCATCGCGGTCGAGCCGCCAATTGCCAGCATCCGCATCGACAACCAGGTCAAGGCGGTGGCATCGAAACAGTGCACCGGTGATGTGCGCTACAACCCGGTGCCCCAGGCCGATGGCATCAGCGTAACGGTCAGCGGCCAGTTGGGCGACGGCTGCAACTCGCAAACCTACCTGTCGCTGCTCGACCACCCAACCTACGCTGCCGGCGCCGTACGCGCGATCTGGAACGAGCTGGGTGGCAGCATCCAGGGCGGCGACCGCATCGAAAACGTACCCAAGGGCGCACGCTTGCTGGCTCGCGCCTTCTCACCAGACCTGGTGGAAGTGATCCGCGACATCAACAAGTACAGCAACAACACCATGGCCCAGCAGTTGTTCCTGAGCCTTGGCGCGCAGTTCCGCACCGATGCCGATGGCGACGACGCCCGCGCCGCCCAGCGCGTGGTGCGCCAGTGGCTGGCGAAAAAGGGCATTACCGCGCCACACCTGGTGATGGAGAACGGGTCCGGCCTGTCACGCGCCGAGCGGGTCAGCACCCGGGAAATGGCCGAAATGCTGCAGGCCGCCTGGAAGAGCCCCTACGCTGCCGAGTTCATGAGCTCGATGCCACTGGTGGGCATGGACGGCACCATGCGCAAGCGCCTGAAGCGTACGGCCATGACCGGTGAAGGCCATATCAAGACCGGCACGCTGAATACTGTGCGGGCAATTGCCGGCTTCAGCCGTGACAGCAACGGCCACACCTGGGCAGTGGCGGCGATCCTCAACGACCCGAAACCATGGGGCGCCTCGCAGGTGCTGGACCAAGTGCTGCTGGACCTGTATCGCCAACCGAAGCTGGCCGGCAGCACCGCAGCTAATTGATGGATTAGCCAATACCGGCCCTTTCGCGGCTAAAGCCGCTCCCACAAGACCGCGCAGGCCTTGACCTTGCGCTGTAGCTGTGGGAGCTGCTTTAGCCGCGAAAGGGCCGGTACTGGCGACAGACAGCTGTCAGGCCGACTCACCCTCCACCCGGTCCCGCCCGGCCTGCTTGGCCGCATATACCCCGGCATCCGCGCGCAACAGCAAGGCGTCGGCGCCCTCTCCCGGCCGCCACCCCGCCACCCCAAAACTCGCGGTCACTTTGCCCACGCCTTCCACCGGCACACTGCGCACCCCTTGCCACAACTCCAGCGCCAACAGCCGCGCCTGCTCGGCATCGCTGCCCGGGCACAGCACCATGAATTCTTCCCCGCCCAACCGGCAGAACACATCGGTACGTCGCAACCGTTGGCCGATGCGCTGGCACAGGCTGCGCAATACCCGGTCGCCCACGGCATGGCCGAAGCGGTCGTTGATGCGTTTGAAGTGATCGATGTCGAGCATGATCACCGCCAGCGCCAGGCCGTCGCGCTGGGACCGCTCCAGTTCGATCTTCAGCCGCTCCTGAAAATAGCGGCGGTTATGGATACCGGTCAGCGCGTCGGTCACCGACAACGCCCGCAACTCTTCTTCCACGTCCTTGAGGTCGGAGATGTCGGTCAGGTAGCCATGCCACAACGTACAGCTCTGCTCGCCCACCTCCGGGGTTGCCTCGCCACGCACCCAGCGCAGCCCTGCCCGCGGCAGGCAGACCCGGTATTCCTCGCGCCAGGGCGCCAGGTGTTCGGCAGAGTAACGCACCGAACGACGCACACGGTCCAGGTCATCGGGGTGGATGCGCTCGAACACCGCCGTGGCATCCTCGCGCAACTGCTGCAGGTCGACTTCGTAGATGTCGTACAGGCCTTTGCTGGCATACGGAAAACACGAATGGCCGTTGGCATCCAGGCGGTACTGGTAGATGCCACCCGGCACCTCGGCGCTGAGTTTCTCCAACAGCCGGTCACGCGCCGCCAGCGCCTCATGCACCCGGCGCCGCTCGGTGACATCGATGCAGATAGCCAGGTAGCCCACCCACAAACCCTGTTCATCGAGCATGGCGGTGACCAGCATGTTGGCTACCAGCTGGCTGCCATCGGCGCGCAACAAGGTCCACTCGCAAGGCTCGGCGCCATGTTCCTGCACCGTTTCAGCGAACATGGCCTGGCCACAGGCAATCGGCCGGCCAAAGCGCAGGCTCAGCGCATGGGCGCGCAGGCTCAGCTCCTCAGGCTGTACCAGGTCCTCAAGACGCAACTGGCCAACGGCCTCGCCAGCCGGGTAACCGAGCATGCGCTCGGCACCGGCGTTGAAGGTAGTGACCACGCCCTTGAGGTTGGTGGCGATGATCGCGACCTGGGTCGCGGCCTCCAGCACGCTGCGCAGCTGGTTGTGGGTACCACGCAGGGACTGCTCGCTGACTTGCAGTTCAGCGGTGCGCTGCTCGACCAGGGCCAAGGCACGCTGACGCTGGCTGAACAGGCTGTAAAGCAGCGCGCTGAGCAGCAGGCTCAACAACCCGCCCAGCAAGCCGACCGCCAGCACCGCCGAGGAACGGTTGGCCTGCATGAACGCCAGGCTCGGACGGATACTCAGCTGGAGGTGATGGTCGGCCAGATGCAACAGCGGGTTGCTGGCCAGCGTCAATGGGGCGACCTGGTTCTGCGAATCGAACAGCACTTCGGGCTCGTGCGGCCCGGACGGGTCGACGATACGCACAACCAGGTTGTCGTTTTCTGCCACCGGCCGCCCATCAGTGACCAGCTCGCGCATGCTCAGCAAGGCCATTACGTAGCCCACTGCCGCGCCATGAGGCCTGGCATCGGAAAACACCGGCGCCACCATCAGCAGGCCACGGGCGTCCGAGCGGGTATCGAACAAGGCCAGTGGTTCGGACACCGCCATGCTGCCCGGCCCCAGCGCCCGCGCCAAGGCCGCCTGGGGCACGCCTTGGCCGGCAAGGTCCAACCCATAGGGCAGCCCAGGCAATTCGCTCGACTGGGTATACAGCACAGGGAAGTAATGATCGCGCAGCGGCGCGGGGCGCCACTGGCCTTGCGCATCCTGGTCACGGATCACATAGCCTGGGCCGGAGTGGGTACTGGCCAGGCGCTCGAACTCGACGCGTTGCGCGGCCTCGACCCGTGGTGCCCATGCGTAGGCCAGGGTACGGTGCAGCAACGGCCGGGCGTAGCCATCGAATTCGTGCGGGGTGACTTCGTTGGAAAAGCTGAAAAACCGCCGCAGCCCGTCCAGGCGCTGCTGCTGCTCGTCAAACCGCTCGGCTATGCGGCTGAAACGCTCGCTGGCCAGCAACTCGAAGCGCTGGCGCAGTTGCTGCTTGTAGAAGGTCTGCGCGGCAACCGCCAAGGTCGCAGTCAGCAAGCCGCCGGCCACCAAGGCGACCAGCGCCACTGCCCACGCGGGCACCGCCTCTGTGTACAGGCCAAGTAACCGCGCACGCACGCCACACTTTGACATACACCCATCTCGTCACGTCAGCGTCCTGCGGATTATCTTGCCCTGCACTCAGTTATAGCTATTGGCCATTAGCCGCGCAATGTACCTCGTCGCCTCAGCGCAACTGCAGGCGCCAGGCGCGGTGGATACGGTTGTTACGGGCGAAGTCGGGGTCCAGGGTCTGGGCGGTGATTTCTTCCACGGCGTAGCGCGACATCAGGTGCTCGTCCAGCTGGAACTTGCGGAAGTTGTTGGAGAAGTACAACACGCCACCCGGCGCCAGGCGGGCCATGGCCAGGTCCAGCAGCTGCACATGGTCACGCTGCACATCGAACACACCTTCCATGCGCTTGGAATTGGAGAAGGTCGGTGGGTCGATGAAGATCAGGTCGTAGCTGTCGCGGCAGGCTTCCAGCCAGGCCATGACATCGCCCTGCTCCAGGCGATTGCGCTCGGAGAAGCCGTTGAGCGCCAGGTTGCGCCGCGCCCAGTCCAGGTAGGTTTTCGACAGGTCGACGCTGGTGGTGCTGCGTGCGCCGCCCTTGGCTGCATGCACCGTTGCCGTGGCGGTGTAGCAGAACAGGTTGAGGAAGTTCTTGCCAGCCGCTTCGCGCTGGATGCGCATTCGCATCGGGCGGTGATCCAGGAACAGGCCGGTGTCGAGGTAGTCGGTGAGGTTGACCAGCAGCTTGACGCCGCCTTCGTTCACCTCCTGGAAGCGCCCCTCAGTGGCTTGACGCTCGTACTGACGGGTGCCGCTCTGACGTTCGCGGCGCTTGAGCACGACACGCTGAGGGGAAATGCCAAGTGCCTGGGGGATCGCCGCCAAAGCATCCAGCAGGCGCCCTTGGGCCTTTTCCGGGTCGATCGAACGTGGCGCGGCGTACTCCTGCACATGCACCCAGTCCTGATAAAGGTCGACCGCCAGGGCATACTCGGGCATGTCGGCATCGTACAGGCGGTAGCAATCGACCTGCTCGCGGCGGGCCCACTTGCCCAGTTGTTTGAGGTTCTTCTGCAGGCGGTTGGCAAACATCTGCGCCCCTTCCGAGAGGCGCGCCGGCTCGCTGGCCACCGGTGCCTGCTGGCGGGCTTCAACGCCTTCTGGCTGTGCCTCGCGACGCTCACCGGTGACAAACTGGTCAGGCAGCACTTTGAACAGCAGCAGCTTGCACGGCAAGGCGCCGTTCCAGAAGGCATATTGCTTGTGGCTGCGAATGCCCATGCGCTTGCCCAGCTGCGGCGCGCCGGTGAACACTGCCGCCTCCCAGCCCATGCAAGCCTGGCGCAACCGCTCGCCGAGGTTCTGGTAGAGGTACAGCAGGCTGGCTTCATCACCCAGGCGCTCGCCATAGGGCGGGTTGCTGATGACCAGGCCTTTCTGGTTCTGGTCAGGGCGCGGCTCGAAGGTGCTGACCTCGCCCTGGTAGATCTTCACCCAGTCGCCCAGGCCGGCGCGCTCGACGTTGTTGCGGCCCGGCTGGATCAGCCGCGGGTCGGCTTCGTAGCCACGGATCCATAGCGGAGGCTTGGCCAGGCCGGCTTGTGCCCGCGCCTGCGCCTCGTCATGCACCTTGCGCCACAGCGCCGGCACGTGGCCGAGCCAGGCGCTGAAGCCCCAACGCTCACGCTTGAGGTTGGGCGCGATATCGGCGGCGATCATCGCCGCTTCGACCAGGAAGGTACCCACACCGCACATCGGGTCGGCCAGCGCGCCACCTTCGGCGGCAATGCGCGGCCAGCCGGCGCGGATCAACACCGCCGCGGCCAGGTTTTCCTTCAGCGGCGCAGCACCTTGCTGCAGGCGATAGCCACGCTGGTGCAGGCTGTGCCCGGACAAGTCAAGGGAGAGGATGGCTTCGCCACGGTCCAGGCGCAGGTGCACGCGCACGTCAGGGTCGATCTTTTCCACCGACGGGCGCAGGCCTTCGCGGTTGCGCAGTTTGTCGACGATCGCATCCTTGACCTTCAGCGCACCAAAGTGGGTGTTGTCGATGCCCGAGCCATGGCCGCTGAACTCCACCGCGAGTGTGCCATCGGCTGCCAGGTGGTCGGCCCAGTCGACCGCATTGACACCGTCGTAAAGGTCATCGGCATTCTTCATGCTGAAGCGTTTGAGAACCAGCAACACACGGTTGGCCAGGCGTGACCAGACGCACAGGCGGTAGGCGGTTTCCATGTCGGCTTCGCCGCGAATGGCCGAGGTGTGCTCTCGCACTTCGTCAAGGCCAAGGCCCTTGGCCTCTTCGGCAAGCAGGCCTTCAAGGCCTTTGGGGCAGGTGAGATAAAGTTCGAAACGGTCCGACATGAGTATTCCAGAGCCTTTGGCTATTTGACTGACGAGGCGACGCATCGCCCCGCGATGTTTTCCCGCACCCCTTTCCAGCAGGCGTGCGGGTGGCCTTTGCGGCACACAAACGTGCCGTAAAAAGCCGGGCCGCCTGACCGATTTGCGCTTGGCCCAGTGGCAAAGACAGCTTAGATCATCAGGCAGTACAAAAAATTTCGGGCGATATCGGGGCCTATGTGACCCTTCGTCGCATTTCAAATTATTTCTGTCATCCGCGAGCAACGCTGGCGAAATGACGTCAATGATCGGCAAACCCCGATCATAGTGGGCTCAACGTCAAACAAGGTTGAGTCGCATTTATTTACTTATCCCTTCACCCTCAGAAAGGTTACGTGCTTATGACAAATCGATCATTCACACGGTGACTCGCATTCGTTAGAACTGGTCTCAGGCCGCTTCGCAACGAGGCGGCACCTTCAGCTCGCCACGCCGGCAGCGAGCACAAACCGGCAGAAAGACTCTGCCCGGCCTCGGAGAGGCCGACGGGACATTACAGTCAACAAGTGAGGGCAACACCCTATGAGAAGACTTAAGCGTGATCCGTTGGAAAGAGCATATTCACGTGGTTACCAATACGGGGTCACCGGCAAATCCCGCGAGCTTTGCCCCTTTACACTTCCTTCTGTTCGCCAAGCCTGGATCAACGGCTGGCGCGAAGGTCGCGGTGATAACTGGGACGGAATGACTGGCACCGCTGGCATCCATAGACTCAACGAAAATCACGCCGTTGGCTGAACGAGGACACTGAATTCGTTTTACCATGCACGCCCCATCCGGGCGGCGGGCGAAGGCCCAGGGGCCCCTTGAAGGGGCCCTTTTTTATGCCTGGAAAATTTTGTCAACTGCACTGGCCTATTCGCGGCGGTTCGACGCCTCGATGAACCCGCTCCCACAGGGATCGCACGGTTCTTGAAGACAGTGGGATCCTGTGGGAGCGGGTTTACCCGCGAAGAGGCCCTGTCAGGTCACCGCGGCATCGCAGCAATAGCGTCCACCGCTTCGCGAATCAACGCCGGCCCCTTATAAATGAAGCCCGAATAAATCTGTACCAGGCTCGCCCCCGCCGCAATCTTCTCGGCAGCATGGCGGCCTTCGGTAATGCCACCGGCAGCAATGATCGGTAACTTGCCGCTCAGCTCGCCAGCCAGCACCTTGACGATGTGGGTGCTCTTCTCCAGTACCGGCGCGCCCGACAGGCCGCCCGCCTCGCCACCATACGGCAGCGCCTCGACACCTTCACGGCCCAGCGTGGTGTTGGTGGCGATCACCGCATCCATGCCCGACTCCATCAGCGCGGCGGCTACCAGCGCGGTTTCTTCGTCGCTCATGTCCGGGGCGATCTTGATCGCCAGCGGCACGCGCTTGCCATGGGAGCCGGCCAGCTGCTCACGGCGCTCGGCCAGGGCATCGAGCAACTGCTTGAGCGAATCGCCGAACTGCAGGCTGCGCAGGCCCGGGGTGTTCGGCGAGCTGACGTTGACGGTGATGTAGCTGGCGGCGCTGTACACCTTGTCCAGGCAGATCAGGTAGTCATCGACGGCACGCTCGACCGGGGTGTCGAAGTTCTTGCCGATGTTGATGCCCAGCACGCCGTTGTAGCGCGAAGCACGGACGCGGCCGAGCAGGTGATCGACGCCCAGGTTGTTGAAGCCCATGCGGTTGATGATGGCGGTGGCTTCCGGCAGACGGAACAGCCGTGGCTTGGGGTTGCCGGGTTGCGGGCGCGGGGTGACGGTGCCGATTTCGACGAAACCGAAGCCCAGCTGGGCGAAACCGTCGATGGCCGCGCCGTTCTTGTCCAGGCCGGCTGCCAGACCCACCGGGTTGGCGAAGTTCAAGCCCATGACCGTAACCGGCAATGCAGCTGGCTGCTTGCACAGCATGCCATTGAGGCCAAGACGGCCACCGGCGCCGATCAGGTCCAGGGACAGGTCGTGGGAGGTTTCCGGGGAAAGCTTGAACAGCAGCTGGCGGGCCAGGGTATACATGGGCGGGCAAGGCTCAGGGTGAGTGAGGGGGCGATTATAGCCAGCGCAGGGCTGGCAGGACAGCAAATCGTGGGAGCTTGGCACATCGGTTGCACCGGTTCAGCCCACAGCCTTATCAGTACGGGCGAGGAACCTTGTGAACACTGTACCCCAAGCAACGCCCCTGGCCTGGGTCAACGGCAGCGACGCGCCGGAAAAACCCAGCCTGAACATCGGCTACATGGCGCTGACCGACTGCGCCTCGGTGGTGGTTGCCGCCACCCAGGGCTTCGCCCAGCAGCACGGCCTTACCCTCAACCTCAAGCGCCAGGGCTCCTGGGCCGGGCTGCGCGACAAACTGGTCAGTGGCGAGCTGGATGCCGCGCACTGCCTGTATGGCCTGGTCTACGCCGTGCACCTGGGCATCGGTGGCGTGCCGGCCAGCGACATGGCAGTGCTCATGGGGCTGAACCAGAACGCCCAGGCCATCAACCTGTCCCCTGCCCTGCAGCGCAAGGGCGTGACCAACCCTGAAGCACTGGCACGCCTGGTGCACCAACATGGCGCGCGGCTCACCTTCGCCCAGACCTTCCCCACTGGCACCCATGCCATGTGGCTGTACTACTGGCTGGCCAGCCAAGGCATCCACCCGCTGCGTGACGTCGACAGCGTAGTGGTGCCACCGGCGCAGATGGCCGCGCATATCCAGGCCGGGCGCATCGACGGCTTTTGCGTAGGTGAACCCTGGGCCGCCGACGCCGTGACGAAGGGCCAGGGCTTTACCTTGGCCACCAGCCAGTCGCTGTGGCCGGACCACCCGGAAAAGGTCCTGGCCTGCGCCCGTACCTTCGCCGAACAATACCCCAACAGCGCCCGCGCCCTGATCAAGGCGGTGCTCGCTGCCAGCCGCTTCATCGAGCAAAGCCCGGAAAACCGCCGCAGCACCGCGCAACTGCTCAGCGGCAGTGCCTACCTGGACACGCCGTTGGAGAACATCGAGCCGCGCCTGCTTGGCCACTATGAGGATGGCCTGGGCAACCACTGGCAAGACCCGCATGCCCTGCGCCTGTTCGACCACGGCCGGGCCAACCTGCCTTACCTGTCAGACGGCATGTGGTTCATGACCCAGTTCCGCCGCTGGGGCCTGCTGCGCGAAGACCCTGACTACCTCGGCGTGGCCCGCAAGGTACAGCAACTGGCGCTGTACCGTGAGGCGGCACACAGCCTGGGCGTGCCGTGCCCCGAACAGCCCATGCGCTGCAGCCTGCTGATTGACGGCAGCCGCTGGGACGGCAGCGACCCCTACGGTTATGCCCGCAGTTTCAGCCTGCATGCACTGGGTGACCTGCCCGATGCCCGTGTCGGTGTATGAGGGGGACGAATATGTTGCGCATCCTGCTGATCGACGACACCCAGAGCAAACTCGGCCGCCTCAAGGCGGCGTTGAGCGAGGCCGGCTTCGAGGTTATTGAAGCCCCAGACCTGACCATCGACCTGCCCGCTTGCGTCGAAACGGTGCGCCCGGACGTGGTGCTGATCGATACCGACTCACCAGACCGTGACGTAATGGAGCAAGTCGTGCTGGTCAGCCGTGACCAGCCGCGGCCCATCGTGCTGTTTACCGACGAGCACGACCCCGGGGTGATGCGCCAGGCGATCCAGGCGGGGGTCAGCGCCTACATCGTCGAAGGCATCCATGCCGCGCGGTTGCAGCCGATCCTGGATGTGGCCATGGCCCGCTTCGAAAGCGACCAGGCGCTCAAGGCGCAACTGTTGGCGCGCGACCAGCAACTGGCCGAGCGCAAGCGCATCGAGCAGGCCAAGGGCTTGCTGATGAAAATGAAGGAGTGCAACGAAGAGCAGGCCTACACCCTGATGCGCCGCCAGGCCATGAGCCGTCAGCAGAAGCTGATCCAGGTGGCCGAGCAGATCATTGCCATGCACGAGATGCTGGGGTGATGGGCTAGCCAAGAGTTGGCCCATCTCTTGCTCAACAAACCTCACCGGTAGCCAACGGCGGTTGCCCCACTTAATTCCCGACAAAGACGTCGCTCTCCCCTCCACCCTCCGTGGAGCGGGTAGCGGCGTCTTTTTCGTTCCGTTGCATTGCCGAGTGAGGTGTTCAATGAGTACCAGCTTCTGGAAATCCGGGCATGTGCCCACGCTGTTCGCCGCGTTCCTGTACTTCGACCTCAGTTTCATGGTCTGGTACCTGCTGGGCCCGCTGGCGGTGCAGATTGCCGCCGACTTGCAACTGAGTGCACAACAACGGGGCCTGATGGTGGCGATGCCGATCCTGGCCGGGGCAATCCTGCGCTTTGCCATGGGTGTGCTGGTCGACCGCCTGTCGCCGAAGACCGCCGGCTTGATCGGCCAGGTGGTGGTCATCGTTGCCCTGGCCGCAGCCTGGCACCTGGGCGTGCACAGCTATGAACAAGCGCTGCTGCTGGGCGTGTTCCTCGGCTTTGCCGGCGCCTCGTTCGCCGTGTCGCTGCCGCTGGCGTCGCAGTGGTACCCGCCGCAGCACCAGGGCAAGGCCATGGGCATTGCCGGCGCCGGCAACTCCGGCACGGTGTTCGCCGCCCTGCTGGCCCCGGCATTGGCTGCCGGCTTTGGCTGGAGCAATGTGTTCGGCTTCGCGCTGATTCCGCTGTCACTGGCGCTGGTGGTGTTCGCCCTGCTGGCGCGCAATGCCCCGCAACGGCCCAAGCCAAAAGCCATGGCCGATTACCTCAAGGCCCTGGGCGACCGTGACAGCTGGTGGTTCATGTTCTTCTACAGCGTGACCTTTGGCGGCTTCATCGGCTTGGCCAGCGCCTTGCCTGGCTACTTCAGCGACCAGTACGACCTGAGCCCGGTCACCGCTGGCTACTACACCGCCGCCTGCGTATTTGCCGGCAGCCTGATGCGCCCGCTCGGCGGCGCCCTGGCTGACCGTTTTGGCGGCATCCGCACCCTGCTGGGCATGTACAGCGTAGCGGCCATCTGCATTGCCGCAGTCGGTTTCAACCTGCCATCGGCAGCCGCCGCACTGGCGCTATTCGTCAGCGCCATGCTCGGCCTGGGCGCCGGCAATGGCGCGGTGTTCCAGTTGGTACCGCAGCGTTTTCGCCAGGAGATCGGCGTGATGACCGGGCTGATCGGCATGGCCGGCGGCATCGGCGGCTTCTTGCTGGCAGCCGGGCTTGGCACCATCAAGCAGCACACCGGCGACTACCAGCTGGGGCTGTGGTTGTTCGCCAGCCTCGGCCTGCTTGCCTGGTTCGGCCTGCATGGTGTGAAACAGCGCTGGCGCACCACCTGGGGCTCGGCAGCCGTTACTGCGGCACGGGTCTGAGGCACGTCGATGAGCCTGCAACTGAGCTTTGCCCAGGCCAGCGCCACCGGGCCGCGCGAGGAAAACCAGGACGCCCTGCGCCTGGTCACCCCGGCACCGGAGCTGGCCGCCAGCAAGGGCTACCTGTTCGCTTTGGCCGACGGCGTCAGCCAATGTGCCGATGGCGGCCTGGCCGCCCGTGCCAGCCTGCAGGCACTGGCCCTGGACTACTACGCCACCCCGGCCACCTGGAGCGTGGCCCAGGCCCTTGACCGCCTGCTGCTGGCGCAAAACCGCTGGTTGCGCGCCCAAGGCAGCGGCCAGCCGTTGTTGACCACCCTCAGCGCGTTGGTGCTGCGCGGCCGGCGCTTTACCCTGGCCCACGTCGGCGACTGCCGCGTGTACCGCTGGCACGAAGGGCGCCTGCAGTGCCTGAGCGAAGATCATGTCTGGGACCAGCCAGGCATGCAGCATGTACTGAAGCGCGCATTGGGCCTGGACCAGCACCTGCTGGTGGATTACCTGGAAGGCGAGCTGCAGCCGGGCGAGTGCTTCCTGCTGCTCAGCGACGGTGTCTGGGCCAGCCTGGGCGACCAGCACATCCAGGCGGTACTGCGCGAGCAGCCCGACCTGCAATTGGCCGCAGACACGCTGGTCGCCAGCGCCCACCTCAATGGCAGCCAGGACAACGCCAGCGCCTTGCTGGTGCAGGTCGAACAACTGGGCACGGCCAACCTGGGCGATACCCTGGCGCAGCTGCAGCAATGGCCAGTGCCCGGCCCGCTGCGCGAGGGCCAGGTGCTCGATGGCTGGCGTGCCGAAAAGCTGCTTTCGCACAGCCGCCAATCCCTGTTGTACCGGGTGCGTGATGGCCAGGACCAAGCCTGGCTGCTCAAGACCCTGCCTGCCGCGCGCGAGCAGGAACCCGGCGCAGCACAAGGGCTGCTGTTGGAAGAGTGGTTCCTGCGCCGCGTCGCTGGCCGGCATTTCCCCGAGCTGCATGCTGCCAGCCAACGGCAACACCTGTACTACGTGATGCGCGAATACCCCGGCCAGAGCCTGGCGCAGTTGCTGGCCGAAAGCGGCCCACTGCCCCTGACGCAGTGGCTGGAACTGGCCAGGCAACTGCTGCAGGCGGTCGGCGTGCTGCACCGGCGCAACCTGCTGCACCGCGACATCAAGCCAGAGAACTTGCATCTGGGCAGTGATGGCCAGTTGCGCCTGCTGGACTTCGGCCTGGCCTACTGCCCCGGCCTGTCCGAAGACCCACTGCACGAGCTGCCCGGCACCCCCTCGTACATTGCCCCGGAAGCCTTCGATGGCCAGCCGCCCAGCCCGCGCCAGGACCTGTATGCCGTAGGCGTGACGCTGTACCACCTGCTG
This sequence comes from Pseudomonas sp. NPDC089392, assembly GCF_044749595.1. Classification (NCBI taxonomy): domain Bacteria; kingdom Pseudomonadati; phylum Pseudomonadota; class Gammaproteobacteria; order Pseudomonadales; family Pseudomonadaceae; genus Pseudomonas; species Pseudomonas sp. NPDC089392. Next base: position 28,472 of record NZ_JBIVIF010000042.1, on the reverse strand, counting down.
ACCGGGCATTACCCGTACGGCGAGGTAGAAGCCTTCCAGCGCCCACGCTTCGGCCAACCGGTAAGCGCTGCCCGCTACCGCCCCGACCTGCCGGAATGGCTGCAACACAACCTGCAGCAAGCGCTGGCGGCCGATCCGGCGCAGCGCTTCGAAACCGCTGAACACTGGTTGCTGCTGCTTGAACGCGGCGACCGCCAGGACCTGCCCAGCCGGCCACGGCCGCTGCTGGAGCGCGAGCCCCTGAAAGTCTGGCGCACCCTGGCCCTGCTGTCCTTGCTGCTCAACCTGATACTGCTGCTCACCCTGCTCAAGGGCTGAACACACCTTGCCGATGAGGAAACCCTGATGAATGCAAAAGTCTGGCTGGTCGGTGCCGGCCCTGGTGACCCTGAACTGCTCACCCTCAAGGCCGTGCGTGCCTTGCAGCATGCCGATGTGGTGATGATTGACGACCTGGTCAACCCGGCGGTGCTGGAGCATTGCCCGCAGGCCCGGGTAATTGCCGTAGGCAAGCGTGGCGGCTGCCGTTCCACGCCGCAAGCCTTCATCCAGCGCCTGATGCTGCGCCATGCGCGGCAAGGGCGTTGCGTGGTGCGGCTCAAGGGCGGCGACCCGTGCATTTTCGGTCGCGGCGGTGAAGAAGCGCTGTGGCTGCAGGGCCATGGTATCGAGGTGGAGCTGGTCAACGGCATCACCGCTGGCCTGGCTGGCGCCACGCAGTGCGGCATTTCCCTGACCTCACGGGGTGTGAGCCGGGGCGTGACGCTGGTCACGGCGCACACCCAGGACGACAGCGAGCTGAACTGGGCGGCATTGGCCCAGGGCGGGACGACGCTGGTGGTGTACATGGGGGTGGCACGGCTGGAGCAGGTGCGCCAGGGGTTGCTGGACGGGGGGATGGCGCCAGGGATGCCGGTGGCGATGATCGAGAATGCCTCGTTGCCTGAGCAGCGCGAGTGCAGGAGCGATGTGGGGGGGATGGTGGAGGATGCGCGAGGGTTTGGCTTGCGTAGCCCGGCGATTCTGGTGATTGGGGAGGTGGTTGGGGAGCAGGTGGTTCAAGAGCTGGTGGCAGTAGCCGGATGATGTGCTGCCTGTTCTGGCCTATTCGCGGGTAAACCCGCACACAGGTACTGCACCGCTGCTGAGTCTGGTGCAGTCTGTGGGAGCGGGTTTACCCGCGAATAGGCCAGCATAGGCAACACAAACTCCAGGCAAAGAAAAACCCGGCCGAGGCCGGGTTTTTCATGAAACTTCAGGCCAATTACTTGGACTGAGCTTCAACCTGCGCTTCAACGCGACGGTTAACAGCGCGACCTTCTTCGGTGGCGTTGTCAGCAACCGGACGGGTTTCGCCGTAGCCAACCGAGTCAACACGGCTGGATTCTACGCCGTACTGCTGGGTCAGGACTTGCTTGACAGCGTTGGCACGACGCTCGGACAGCTTCTGGTTGTAAGCGTCTGGACCCACGGAGTCAGTGTGACCTTCAACCACGGTGGTGGTTTGTGGGTACTGCTTCATGAAGTCAGCCAGGTTCTTGATGTCGCCGTAGCTGTTTGGCTTGACGACCGACTTGTCGAAGTCGAACTTCACGTCCAGCTCAACACGAACGACTTCGGCAACAGCCGGGCAGCCATCAGCGTCAACGGTAACGTTGGCTGGGGTGTCTGGGCACTTGTCGACGTTGTCGCAAACGCCGTCGTTGTCGGAGTCGGAGCAGACTTCAGCAACTGGAGCCGGAGCAGCAGCAACTTTGCCACCGCTGCCACCGAAGTTCAGACCAACACCAACGGATGGACCCCACTCGGTGTTGCCGTTGTCGATGTTGTACATGGCTTCTACGCCGGCACGGGCGAAGAACATGTCGGTGATGTACCACTTGGCGCCAGCGCCAACGTTGGCGAAGGTGGAGTGGTCGCGGCCGCTACGAGTGGCCTGGCCCAGGCTCTCGTGAGCGAAACCAGCGGAAACGTACGGACGCAGAGCGTCGCCAACGGTACCGAAGTGGTAGGTAGCGTCCAGCTTGGCCTTGGAACCTTTGATGTCCTTGTTGAAGACTTCGCCACGAGCGTTGTGGGTCTCGTTGTAGCCCAGGTCCAGGGAAACGTCGTCAGTCAGGAAGTAGCCCAGGCGAACACCAGGGTTGGTGCCGTCGTTCTTGAAGTTACGCTCGCTGTCGTAGTACTGCTTGGTAACGTTGCCCTCGATTTCCACCGCGCCTTGGCCTTGAGCCAGAGCGCCGAGCGAAGTTACAGCGACGAGCGAGCCAATGGCCAAGCCCAAGGTGTTTTTCAATTTCATCCGTTAAATCCCCATCTGGTGATAGTTAAGCAGTCCCACCAACAACAAGGGGGACAACTCGACGGCAAGTCTAGCAGAACTCGCCGATTCGTTAGAGATATTTGCAGGCCACTAAGTTTCATCGAGGCCTGCAAATTTCTCTCGAAGCTTGTCTAGGGCGCGCTTGTAGCGCATTTTCGTCGCGCTCAGGCCCATGTGCATGATGTCGGCAATTTCCTGAAACTCCAGTTCCGCGACAAAACGCAGCACCAGGATTTCCCGGTCAATCGGGTTCACATGCACCAGCCACTTGTCCAGCCCGCCTTTTTCTTCCGGCTTGGGTGTCTTGTCTTCGGACGCCTCTTCAACAGGGTCCAGACTCAAGGCATCCATCAACCGGCGTTTACGGCGCTCCTTGCGGTACTGGGTAATGCACTCGTTGTAGGTGATGCTGTAGAGCCAGGTCTTGAACTTGGACTTACCTTCGAAGTTCTTCAGCCCGTACAGCACTTTCAGCATCACTTCCTGACAGACATCGTCCGCGTCACGGTCGTTCCCCAGGTAACGTGCACAGACGTTGAACAGGGTCCGCTGGTAGCGCCGCATGAGCTCCTCATAGGCGCGGGTAACGTGGTACAGCTCCTCATGCGAACGCGCCACCAACTCTTCGTCGGTGAGCTCGCGGGGGTCATAACGCATAGGCGGCGAATGAACTTTATTCAAAACGGATCTGGCCGACAGTCAGGTCAATGTCGCCGCGAGACCCCGAGGGTCGATATTCGCGGCGGCATACATTAACAGCTTTTGGGCGGTTAGCGGCTATTGACTCGTTTTTCGAGCAGCTCGCGGTTGGACAGCGATACTAGTTCGCCATCATCGGTCAGCAGCGTTGTCTTGACCGTGCCGATTTCCTCGATATGCCCTTCGACCTCTCCAATCCGCACCTGCTGGCCGACCTGGTAAAGCTCACGCACGTAAATGCCGGCCAGGATCTGCCCGGCAATTTCGCGGCTGCCAAGGCCCATGGCCAGGGCAACAGCCAGACCAACGGTAATCAGCCCGATGACGATTACGTGGTTCAGCAGGTCGGTTTTCACCTCCAGCTGGCTGATGGCCACCGAGATACTGATGATGATCACCAGGCCTTGGGTGATACGCCCAAGGCCTGCCGAGTATTCCAGGCCGATGCCTTCGGCGGCGCCGCGCACCAGGCCATTGGCCACCTGGGCCAGCAGCACGCCGGCCAGCAGCACCAGGGCTGCACCGAATACCTTGGGCAAGTACAGGGCGAGCATGTCGAGGGTTGCCGAAACCCGTTCAAGGCCCAGCGACTCTGCGGCCGAAACAAGGAAGATCAGCAGCACGAACCAGTAGACGATCTTGCCGATCAGGGTCGAGATCGGCACCTGGATGCCGACCCGGCTTAGCATCTTGGTCAGGCCGGTGCCGGCCATCAGGCGGTCCAGGCCAAACTTGGCCAGCAGTTTGGACAGCAGCGTGTCGAGCAGCTTGGCCACCACGAAACCGAGCAGCACCACGACCAGCGCGCCGAACAGGTTGGGGATGAAGTTCGCTACCTTGGTCCAAAGGGCGGTCATCGCGGTGACCAGGCTCTGGGTCCAGAGATCGAGTTCCATATTCAATCGGCCTTATCTGCTTTGCTGCCGGTGGCAGCGTTGCGGGAAGAGTGTCGACGCACCGGCGCGACATGCGCCGAGCCATTGTTCACGGCGATCAGCAGCGCCTGGCACCAGCGGCCAAGCAGGCTGAACAGATCACCCGCGCCAACCTGGCGGTTGGCGGTTTTCAGTACACGACCCAGGCAGGCAGCGTCGTCCCGGTCATCCCGGTCATTGCCGGAGGGTGACGCCTTGAGCAGGTCGCGCAGGGATTCTTCAAACGGATCGTGCATGGGCACCTCGCGCAGTGTCAGTCAGAGACGAGATGGCCGGGCGATGGGTCACACATCGTATTGGCACGGATGTTTCAAAATGAATATGCGCTGGATTCTTCGCGGGCACGCCCGCTCCCACAGGGACCGCGTCAGTTTCAGCAGCGGCGCCGTACCTGTAGGAGCGGGCTTGCCCGCGAAGAGGCCCGTGCAGGCAAAACATAGCTAGACCCACCGCAACCGCCGGAACAGCCACCACTGCCCCACCGCCAGCCCCAGCACGACAATGCAGGCAAACAGGAAGCCCAAGGGGTTTTCCGCCCCCGGAATGCCGCCGACATTGATACCCAGCAGCCCGGTGATGAAGCTCATGGGCAGGAAGATGCAGGTAATGATGCCAAAGCGGTACATGGTGCGGTTCATGCGCTCGCTGCGCCGGCGGTCTTCGCTTTCCAGCACCAGCGCGGCCCGCTCGCGGGTCAGTTCAAGCTCTTCAAGATAACGGATCAGGCTGTTGTTAAGCTCGTTCCAGTAATCGGCGTTGGCATTGGCAAACCAGCTCCATTTACTGCGTGACAGCTGGGCGTAGATCTCCCGCTGTGGGGCGAGGAAACGCCGTAGACCAGCAGCACGCCGGCGAATCTGCTGCAGGCAGCCGTTCTCCGGGGTGTACCGTTCGTCGGACTCGACCTTTTCTTCTTCCAGGTCGACCAGTTCGGAAAGGTCGCTGACCAGGCCCTGGACCTTTTCGGTCAGCAGTTCACCCATCAGCAGCAACAGCTCGGACGCCGATTTCGGCCCCCTGCCCTGTTCCAGCTGCTGGAGAATCTCGTCGCTGGCACGCAATGGCCGCAGGCGCAACGAGATAACCCGCTGCGCCTGGGCGAAAATGCGCACCGAGACCATGTCTTCGGGCTCGGCGCCCGGGTTGAGGTTGACCCCACGCAGAAACAGCAACAGCTGCTCGTCCGCCATGGGCAGCAGGCGAGGCCGGGTGTTTTCTTCCAGCAGCAGCTCGCAGGCGAACTCGCTCAGGCCGCTGTCGCGCAGCAGCCAGGTGCGGGTTTGTGGGTGGCTGCGATCCCAGTGCAGCCACAGGCTCTGCTCGGGTTGCAGCTGCAGGTCGTCCAGTTCGGTACGGGCAATCGAGCGCGCGCCGCCTTTGCCATCGAGCACCAGGGCATGTACCAGCCCCCACTGCGCGTTGTCTTCCTCGAACATCAAAGCTCCATCAGCGCGTGCGGCGCATTACTCCGGCATTTTCAGCGGGCTTGGCGAGACCAGCACGCCGTTGTTGTCGGCATACACATACTCGCCCGGGCGGAAGGTGACCCCGGCGAAGCTCACCACCACGTTGAGGTCGCCGATGCCGCGCTTGTCGGTCTTCATCGGGTGGCTGGCCAGGGCCTGCACGCCGACGTCGGTCTGGATCAGCACGTCGACGTCACGTACACAGCCGTAGATCACCAGGCCTTCCCAGCCATTCTTGGCAGCCTTTTCCGCGAGCATGTCGCCCAGCAGCGCACGGCGCAGCGAACCGCCGCCATCGACCACCAGCACCTTGCCTTTGCCATTGAGCTCGACCTGCTCCTTGACCAGCGAGTTGTCTTCGAAGCACTTGATGGTGACGATCTGGCCGCCGAACGAATCGCGGCCGCCGAAATTGCTGAACATCGGTTCCAGCACCTGTACCAGGTCCGGGTAGGCGTCACACAGGTCGGGCGTTACGTAATGCTGCATGGGAAGCTCCTGTCAGTCACAACGAAAGCGGGTATCGGCCAAGGCTACACCTTGGAGGCCATTGCAGTCATCCGGGACCGGGCAGTCAGTTGTGTTTTGCCTGTGCCGGCCCTTTCGCGGCTAAAGCCGCTCCTACAACGGCATGCGCCGCCCTCCAAAATGTAGGAGCGGCTTTAGCCGCGAAGAGGCCGGTACAGGCACAGCAAAATTAGCTGACCGGCACAGGCTCCGCAGCCACGGTAGACGCATGCACCGGCAGCAGCGGATTACGCAGCCAGCGCTCCACCAGCGGCCATACCTGCACCTGCGCAGCCTTGCTCACCAGCATGTCGACATGCCCAAAGGCCTCGAAGCCTTCCTCTCGCCCCAGCCGCAGGAACTGCTTGCGCTCGCCGCCCAACTGCTCGAACAGCTTGCGGCAGGCCCACACCGGGTCCTGGAAGTCGCCCGCACCGGCCACCGCCAGCAGCGGTACATCGACCTCGGCCAGCCCCGCCCACCAATCATTCTGCTTGTCGCCAAAGCGCCCGAACAGGCCATGCCAGCGCATGCTCTCCAGCGCCAGGCCAATCGGCTCGTCCTCCGGCCCACGCTTGAAACGCGGCCCGGAAATCTGCCCCCAGCGCTTGAGCACCAGCTTCGCACCCCAGGTCAGCGGCGGCACCTTCAGCGGCCAGTAGACGCGGCTGACCTGGGTGCCGAACAACGCCACGCTGGCCACCTGCTCGGCAGGGAGAAACCCCCCGCCCAACGCGGCTGCCAGGGTCGTCCCGCCCAGGGAATGGCCAACCCAGTGCGGCGCCTGGCCCGATTGCTCGCGCACGAACGCGGCAATCAGCGGCAGGTCATCGCGGGCATAGGCCGCGACGCTGTTGTGTTTCCAGTGGCGGTTGCGCGGCGACAGGCCGTGGCCGCGCATCTCCGGGATCCACACATCAAAGCCGGCGCGGGCAAGAAAGGCGCCCAAGCCAATCCCTTTTGGCGAGTACCAGAAGCGCCGGTTGGAAAAACTGCCGTGCAGGAGAATGACCGGCACGCCCTGGGGCTGCCCCGTATCGGCCAGTCCCAGGCGGGTCACGGCCAGCTCGACGCTGGGGTCGGGGCCGTTGCCGGCCTTGATCCGGTACACGTCTTCGCTGAGGTCGCCGCGGCGCTCGGCACTGAGCAAGGCCACGGGAAATAGAGTGCTGCTGCTTTGCATAAGGTTGCTTGGTGCACAAAAAAGGGCGGGATCCATCACTGGAGCTCGCCCTGGAAAAAACCAGGCGGGGGTACGCCAGACGCACCCCCGCGTTTTACTGCTTCAGGCCGCGCCTTGGCCTTCGGCCAGGTAGAACCAGGTTTCGAGTACCGAGTCCGGGTTCAGCGACACGCTATCGATGCCCTGCTCCATCAGCCACTTGGCCAGGTCCGGGTGGTCCGATGGGCCTTGGCCGCAGATGCCGATGTACTTGCCGGCCTTATTGCACGCCTGGATGGCGTTGGCCAGCAGCTTCTTCACGGCCGGGTTACGCTCGTCGAACAGGTGGGCGATGATGCCCGAGTCACGGTCCAGGCCCAGGGTCAGCTGGGTCAGGTCGTTGGAACCGATCGAGAAGCCGTCGAAGTATTCCAGGAACTCTTCGGCGAGGATGGCGTTGGACGGCAGTTCGCACATCATGATCACGCGCAGGCCGTTGTCGCCGCGGGCCAGGCCGTTTTCGGCGAGCAGGTCGACGACCTGGCTGGCTTCGCCCAGGGTGCGCACGAACGGCACCATGATCTCGACGTTGGTCAGGCCCATCTCGTTGCGCACGCGCTTCAGGGCACGGCATTCGAGCTCGAAGCAGTCACGGAACGATTCGCTGATGTAGCGCGAAGCACCGCGGAAGCCCAGCATCGGGTTTTCTTCTTCCGGCTCGTACAGCTTGCCGCCGATCAGGTTGGCGTACTCGTTGGACTTGAAGTCCGACAGGCGCACGATGACCTTTTTCGGGTAGAAGGCCGCGGCCAGGGTGCTGATGCCCTCGACCAGCTTCTCGACATAGAAGCCGACCGGGTCGTTGTAGCCGGCGATGCGCTTGTCGACGCTGTCTTTCAGGTCGGCAGGCAGGCCTGCGTAGTTCAGCAGCGCCTTGGGGTGCACGCCGATCATACGGTTGATGATGAATTCCAGGCGCGCCAGGCCAACACCGGCGTTGGGCAGCTGGGCGAAGTCGAAGGCGCGGTCCGGGTTGCCGACGTTCATCATGATCTTGAACGGCAGGTCAGGCATGGCGTCGACCGAGTTCTGCTTGATGTCGAAGCCCAGCTCACCTTCGAAGATGAAGCCGGTATCGCCTTCGGCGCAGGAAACCGTCACGCCCTGGCCGTCTTTCAGCACCTGGGTGGCGTTGCCGCAACCGACCACGGCCGGAATACCCAGCTCACGGGCGATGATCGCGGCGTGGCAAGTACGGCCACCGCGGTTGGTGACGATGGCGCTGGCGCGCTTCATGACCGGTTCCCAGTCCGGGTCGGTCATGTCGGAAACCAGCACGTCGCCCGGCTGGACCTTGTCCATTTCCGATACGTCGTTGATCACGCGGACCTTGCCGGCGCCGATGCGCTGGCCAATGGCACGGCCTTCGACCAGCACGGTGCCCTTTTCCTTCAGCAGGTAGCGTTCCATGACATTGGCGCTGGAGCGGCTCTTCACCGTCTCAGGGCGCGCCTGGACGATGTACAGCTTGCCGTCGTCACCATCTTTGGCCCACTCGATGTCCATCGGGCGCTGGTAGTGCTGTTCGATGATCATCGCCTGCTTGGCCAGCTCGCTGACCTCGGCATCGGTCAGGCAGAAGCGCGCGCGCTCGGCGCGGTCCACTTCGACAGTCTTGACCGAACGGCCGGCCTTGGCTTCTTCGCCATAGACCATCTTGATCGCCTTGCTGCCAAGGTTACGGCGCAGGATGGCCGGGCGGCCGGCCTGCAGGGTGTTCTTGTGCACGTAGAACTCGTCAGGGTTGACCGCACCCTGCACCACGGTTTCGCCCAGGCCGTAGGCGCCGGTGATGAACACCACGTCGCGGAAGCCCGACTCGGTGTCGAGGGTGAACATGACGCCGGCGGTGCCGGTTTCCGAGCGAACCATGCGCTGCACGCCGGCAGACAGGGCGACCAGTTTGTGGTCGAAGCCCTGGTGCACGCGGTAGGCGATGGCGCGGTCGTTGAACAGCGAGGCGAACACTTCCTTGGCCGCGCGGATCACGTTGTCGACGCCACGGATGTTGAGGAAGGTTTCCTGCTGGCCGGCGAACGAGGCGTCCGGCAGGTCTTCGGCGGTGGCCGAGGAACGCACGGCTACGGCCATGTTGTCGTTGCCAGCGGCCATCTCGGCGAAGGCCGTGCGGATTTCCGCATCCAGACGCGCCGGGAACTCGGCTTCCATGACCCACTGACGGATCTGCGCGCCGGTCTTGGTCAGGGCGTTGATGTCATCCACGTCCAGCGCGTCGAGCGCGGCGTGAATCTTGTCGTTCAGGCCACTCTGCTCGAGAAAGTCACGGTACGCCTGCGCCGTGGTGGCAAAGCCGCCCGGCACGGACACCCCGGCACCTGCGAGGTTACTGATCATCTCGCCCAGGGATGCGTTCTTGCCCCCCACATGCTCCACATCATGGACGCCGAGCTTATCGAGGGAAACTACGTACTCTACCAAGGTGATCTCTCCACTAACTGTGTTGGAAAAGCTCAAAAGGCGCCCGCCTGTCTTCTATGACTTGGCCGGGCGTTTGTGGCCTGTACCTGGAAAATAGGCTTTGCAAATGTGGCAGAATGACGACAGCCGCATTCGGCAAACCGAACTTATCATATCCAAGAATCTTCATCAGCTTAAGGCCCAGATCGCAAATGAAACGAACCGCGTTCTTCATCTCCGACGGCACCGGTATCACTGCCGAAACCCTGGGCCAGAGTCTGCTCGCACAATTCGAGAGCATTCCGTTCAACAAATTCACCCGTCCGTACATCGATTCGCCCGACAAGGCGCGGACCATGGTCCAGCAAATCAACGCTGCGGCCGAGCGTGACGGGGTGCGCCCGATTATCTTCGACACCATCGTCAATCAGGACATCCGTGAGATCCTGGCAACGTCGAATGGCTTCATGATCGACATCTTTTCTTCGTTTTTATCCCCACTTGAACAGGAATTGACCGCCCATTCGTCGTATTCCGTGGGTAAGTCGCACTCGATTGGCGGCAATTCCAACTACATGGAACGCATCGAGGCGGTGAATTTCGCCCTCGACAACGACGATGGCGCGCGCACCCACTACTACGACAAGGCCGACCTGATCCTGGTGGGCGTGTCGCGCTGCGGCAAAACCCCTACCTGCCTGTACATGGCCATGCAGTTCGGTATCCGCGCCGCCAACTACCCGCTGACCGAGGACGACATGGAGCGCCTACAGCTGCCGGCGGTGCTGAGAAAGCACCAGAACAAGCTGTTCGGCCTGACCATCGACCCCGACCGGCTGACGGCCATCCGCCACGAGCGCAAGCCCAACAGCCGCTATTCCAGCTTTGCCCAGTGCGAATTCGAAGTGCGCGAGGTGGAAAGCCTGTTCCGCCGGGAGAACATTCCCAACATCAATTCCACGCATTTTTCGGTGGAAGAGATTTCGGCGAAGATTTTGGTGGAGAAAGGGGTGGAGCGCCGGTTCAAGTAAACCTGCTCCGGCCCTTTCGCGGGTGAACCCGCTCCTACACCGGGCGGCGGGGCGGCGCAATCTGTTGTAGGAGCGGGTTTACCCGCGAAGAGGCCGGTACAGAAGTACAAAAAAGCCCCAGCATCACTGCCGGGGCTTTTTCATTTCAGCTTAAGCCTCAGGACGGCACCACCGCCGCCTGCCCGCTCATGGCCAGGTCGACCAGCTCGCGGTTGGCCACCGCGTACATCGCATAATCGGTACCGGTGGCATTGCGCAGGTCGTCCAGCATCGCGCGCCAGCGCTCCACCATCACCCGGTGCTGCTCGGCCCACAGCGCCACACGGGCGTCCATGTCTTCCGGCGCATCGGCCATCTGCAAGACCGAGATGGTGATCGCCCGCTGCTGCAGGTCGATGTCGTCGCGGAACGCCTCGCGGGCCAGCGCCTGCCAGTTGTTCTCCACCGGCAGGTTGCTGATTTCCTGCAGGTACCAGGTCAGGTCCAGCGAGCTGCCCACGGCGAAGAACGCCTTGGCCACCTGCGCCGGGTCATGGCCAGTGACATCGGCCGCTTCGATGATCGGCAGCAGGGTATACAGGTGGCTGGTGCCGGCCACCATGCGCGCCAGCAATTCCGGCACACCGGCCTCGACGAAGCCCTGGTAGCGCACCATCCAGCGTTCGCGGGTCGGGCCTTCGAGCAGTTCGTCGAGCTTGAGCCCCAGTTGCGCGATCTTCGGCCCGAAGTGCGCGGTGTCGCGCCCGGCGTCCTGCTCGTTACGGCGGCTACGCAGGAACCAACGGGTAGCCCGGCGGCCCAGGCGCATCAGCTCGTCCATCAGGGTCAGCTGGACTTCCGCCGGCACCTGGTAGTCCAAGGCTTCGATCTGGCGGAACCAGTGCGGCAGGTGGAAGATGTCGCGCACGATCACATAGGCCCCGGCCACATTGGCCGGGCTCATGCCGGTCGACTCTTTCAGGCGCTGGACGAAGGTGATGCCCATGTTGTTGACCAGGTCGTTGGCGATCTGGGTGCTGACGATTTCGCGCTTCAGGCGGTGACGGCGCATGGAATCGGCGAACTTGCTGACCAGCGACGGCGGGAAGGCGGTTTCCATGTCGCGGGTCAGGTAGTCGTCGTCCGGCACCAGCGACTTCAGCAGCTGTTCCTTGAGGTCGATCTTGCTGTACGAGATCAGCACCGACAGCTCGGCACGGGTCAGGCCCTGACCGGCAGCCAAACGCTCGGCCAGCTGCTCTTCGGACGGCAGAAACTCGATGGCGCGGTCCAGCTTGCCACGCGCTTCCAGTTCGGCCATCAGGCGTTTGTATTCGGCAATCCGCTCACGGGCGCGGCGGGCGGCCAGCGACAGCGCCTGGGTCTGCTTGTAGTTGTTGCCCAGCACCAGGCCGGCCACTTCGTCGGTCATGCTGCCCAGCAGCTGGTTGCGCTGCTTCTCGGTCATGTCGCCACCCTGCACCACTTCGTTGAGCAGGATCTTGATGTTGACCTCGTGGTCGGAGCAGTCCACGCCGCCAGCGTTGTCGATAAAGTCGGTGTTGGTGGCGCCGCCGTTAAGGCCGAACTCGACCCGGCCGAGCTGGGTCATGCCCAGGTTGCCGCCCTCGCCCACCACCTTGCAGCGCAGTTCGTTGCCGTTGACCCGCAGCGCGTCGTTGGCCTTGTCGCCGACATCGGCGTGGCTTTCGGTGCTGGCCTTGACGTAGGTACCGATACCGCCGTTCCACAGCAGGTCCACCGGGGCCTTGAGCAGCGCATTGAGCAGCTCGGTCGGGGTCAGGCGGTCGGCTTCGATGGCGAAGCGCGCTTGCATCTGCGGGCTGATGGCGATGCTCTTGGCACTGCGCGGGAAGATCCCGCCGCCTTCAGACATGATGCTGGTGTCGTAGTCGCTCCAGGCCGAACGCGGCAGGTCGAACAGGCGCTTGCGCTCGGCAAAGCTTGCGGCCGGCTCCGGGTTCGGGTCGATGAAGATGTGCAGGTGGTTGAACGCCGCCACCAGTTGCAACTTGTCGGACATCAGCAGGCCGTTGCCGAAGACGTCGCCGGCCATGTCGCCCACGCCGATGACGGTGATCGGGTCTTGCTGCACGTTGATGCCGCGCTCGCGGAAGTGGCGCTGCACGCCCACCCAGGCGCCGCGCGCGGTAATGCCCATCTTCTTGTGGTCGTAACCGGCCGAGCCGCCCGAGGCGAATGCATCGCCCAGCCAGAAGCCGTAGTCGATGGCGATGCCGTTGGCGATGTCGGAGAAGGTCGCGGTGCCTTTGTCGGCCGCCACCACCAGGTACGGGTCGTCATCGTCGTGGCGCACCACGTTGGCCGGCGGCACCACGCCACCGTCCTTGAGGTTGTCGGTGATGTCGAGCAGGCCGGAAATGAAGATGCGGTAGCACGCCACGCCTTCGGCGGCGATCTCGTCACGCCCGCCACCCAGCGGCAGGCGCCGTGGCAGGAAGCCGCCCTTGGCGCCGACCGGCACGATCACCGAGTTCTTCACTTGCTGAGCTTTGACCAGGCCCAGCACTTCGGTGCGGAAGTCCTCTTCGCGGTCGGACCAACGCAGGCCGCCACGCGCGACGTTGCCAAAGCGCAGGTGCACGCCCTCGACCCGTGGCGAGTAGACGAAGATCTCGAACTTGGGCACCGGTTTTGGCAGTTCGGGGATCAGCTTGGGGTTGAACTTGAAGCTGAAGTACGACTTGTTCTGGCCGTTGGCGTCCGGCTGGTAGAAGTTGGTGCGCAGGGTGGCCTTGATCAGGTCCAGGTAGCGGCGCAGGATGCGGTCTTCGTTGAGCACCTGCACGTCGTCCAGCGCGGTCAGGATGGCCTGTTCCAGGCGCAATTGCTTGTCATCCAGGTCGTCCTGGGTGAGCTTGCGCGCCAGGTAGAAGCGGGTCTTGAACAACCGGGTCAGCTCGCGGGCGATGTCGGTGTGGTTGTTCAGGGTGCTGGCGATGTAGCCCAGGTCAAAGCCCAGGCGGATCTGCTTCAGGTAACGGGCGTAGGCACGCAACAGCGCCACGTCGCGCCATGGCAGGCCGGCAGTCAGCACCAGGCGGTTGAACGCGTCGTTTTCGGCGTCACCGCGAACGATGTGAATGAAGGCGTCCTGCAGGGTGTCGTTGAGTTGCTGGATGTCCAGGCTCAGGCCTTCGCTGTAGGTAAAGGCGAAGTCGTGGATCCAGTACTCACGGCCGCTGGCATGGCGTACCCGGTACGGGAACTCGCCGAGCACGCGCAGGCCGAGGTTTTCCAGGATCGGCAGCACGTCGGACAGCGCCAGCGGGGTATCGGCATGGTACAGCTTGCAGTGCAGGATGCGCTCGCCGGCCTGGGTCAGCGGCTGGTAGAAGCTCATCGCCAGCGGCTTGCTTTCCGACAGGTTCAGCACATGCTGCAGGTCGACCACCGCCGAGTGCGCGGCAAAACGCTCGCGGTAACCCGCGGGGAAGCCTTTGGGGAAGTCGGCAAGGATGTTGGTGCCCTGGGCTTCGCCGAAGTTCTCGATCACCAGCGCCGAGTAGTCGTCATGCCACGAGCGGCAGGCCTGGATCACTTCGCGTTCCAGCTGCTGCGGGTCGATGTCGATGCGGTTCTTCGGGTCTACCCGCAGAATCAGTTGCACACGGGCCAGTACCGACTCGGAGAAGAAGGTCCAGAACTCGCAGTCGCTGGCCTTCAGGCGCTCCATCAGCACCTGCTGGATCTTCTGCCGCACTTCGGTGGAGTAGATTTCCCGCGGCACATAGGCCAGGCAGTAGCAGAAGCGGCCGTACGGGTCCTTGCGCAGGAACACGCGGATCTTGTTGCGTTCCTGGATCTGCACAATCGCCATGACCGTGTTGAACAGCTCGTCGATCGGCGTCTGGAACAGGTCGTCGCGCGGCAGCACTTCAAGCACCTGGGCCAGTTCCTTGCCCAGGTGGGCCTTGGGGTCGAAGCCAGAGCGGCGCTCGACTTCGGCCACCTTCACGCGGATATACGGAATGGCATGCACGCTTTCGCCATACACCGACGAGGTGTACAGGCCCATGAAGCGGTGTTCCTTGATCACCTTGCCATCGGCGTCCAGCTGGCGGATCGACACGTAGTCCGGGTAGGCCGGGCGGTGCACGCGACTGGGCAGCGCGGCCTTGGCGAACGACAGCAGCAGCGGCTCGTTGAGGTAGGCCACGGCGTAGTCTTCGATACGCAGCTCATCTGCGGTCAGGCCCACGCGCAGGCGGCGCGGCAGGCCGAGGAACGACTGCTCGTCGTACACCATCTGGCCGCCGTCGGCATCGCCCTTGACGGTGAATTCTTCATAGCCCAGGAAGGTGAAGTGGTTGTCCAGCAGCCATTCGAGGAAGGCTTTGACCTCGCCCTTCTCATTTTGCGCCGGGCCGAAGGCGGTCTGTTCCACCTCGGCCACCACTTCACGCAGCTTGGCTTTCATCGGTTCGAAGTCGGCGACCACCACCCGCACTTCGGCCAGCACCTGCTCGATCTCGCGGGCCAGCACCGTCAGTTCGGCGGCGTTGGCGCAACGGTCGATCTCCAGGTACATCAGCGACTCATGGCGCACGCCCTCGCCGTGGGTGCCCTTGGGCAGCAGTTCCAGCAGCTCGCCCTTGGCGCCACGGCGTACGCTGAGCACGGTGGTCTGCAGGGTGTGGATGCTGTAGCCACGGCGGTTGAGCTCGGTGCGTACCGAGTCGACCAGGAACGGCAGGTCGTGGTGCAGCACTTCGACCACGCTGTGGGTCGACTGCCAGCCATTGCGTTCGTAGTCAGGGTTGTACACCCGCACTTGCGGGTATTCGGGGTCGAAACGTTCGATGATGCGCCAGGCTGACAGGGTGCAGCCGGCCAGGTCGGAAAGCCTGCGCTGGGTGAGTTCGTCCAGAGAGATGATGCCGAAGAACTGCTCGGCGAACAGGGCCACTTGTGGCAGGGACTGTTCGCTGATGTGCTGCGCCAGGGCCGCTTGCAGTTGATGCTGGAAGTCGGCTTTGCTGGCTGCGGTGAAGAACGCCATCTGTGGTACTCCGCTTGGGCTTTGTAATAATTGAAGCGTCGCTGCGTGCGCCGTGTACGGATCAACGATAGCCAACCCGTGGCAAGGCGGACGGTAAAACCAGGCGTTGAACGTGCGCAGGCACGCCCAGGGCTCGCCGAAGCTTAACGACTGATCGGTCATCAAGGCTTGCAGCGCTGCGACAATTTCGGTCAAGGGGCGGTAACTTTACGTTTATGGATGTACGCAAGACTGTCAGAATTCCCTTCCGTTTCCCTTGATCCGAGCCCTGTCCATGCAAATCAACACCGCCCTGCTGTTCGCCACCCCTTGCGATGATGAGGAAGACAACATGGCGACCCTGTGCTGCCACAGCGACAAGGGCCAGATGTTCCTGCTTACCCGCTACCCGGACGAAGATACCGTCGACCTGACCCTGGATGACGAGCCGTCGACGCTGGATGGGCTGAAAGTGACCTTGAGTGCCAAGCGCCTGCTGATCGAAGTGGCGGCCGGTGACCGTGATGCGCTGAAGGGCGACGAAGTGCTGGAGATCAACCTGACCAGCGATTTGAGTGACATGGATGAGGTGAAGGAAACCCTGGAGAACATCCTGGCTGGGACCGGGACCTTCGTCTGCGAGCTTTGAACGCGGTCCCTTGTAGGAGCGGCCTTGTGTCGCGAAAGGGCCGCAACGCGGCCCCGGCAATATATGCCGTGACGCTGGAATCCTAGGGCCGCTTTGCGGCCCTTTCGCGACGCAAGGCCGCTCCTACAAAGAGCATGCCTGGCCTTAAATCAACGCCGCCTGCATTTCTTGCGCCTGCACCCGCAACGCCTCACAAAACGGCTCCACCGCCGCCGAAGCAGGCCTATGATCCGGCCTGATCAGCATCACCTGATACGGCACCGACACCCGCAAGCGGCGGATCGGCAACCCGCCCTGGGCCGCCTCCAGCCCGCTCAGCGGGTTGATGATCGCCACCCCCAGGCCTTGGCGCACCATGGCACATACCGAAGCGGCACTGGTGGTCTCGATCACCGTGCGGCGGTTCACCCCCGCCGCCCGGAAGTGCTGGTCCAGGCGCTGCCGGTAGGTGTCGAGGCTGGCCAGGTTGATGAAGTCGACCTCGTGGAAATCGCTCAACTCCAGCTCGGCCTTGGCCTGCAACGGGTGGTGCTCGGGCAACACACACACCATGTTGGCGCTAAACAGCAGTTCGCCATAGGCACCGCGCGGTATCTGTTCAACCTCGGTCAGGCCCAGGTCATGCTGCTGGGCGACCAGTGATTCCTCCAACAATGGCGACTCCTGCGCCAGGATGCTCACACTCACGCCCCGATGCTGCTGGTGAAAGCGCTGGCAGGCCTTGGGCAGCAGCGTCTGCGAGAACAACGGCAAGCAGGTAATGGCCAGCCGGCCCTGCTCGAAATTGCGGATGGCCTGGGCAAAGCGGTCAATCCGCTCCAGCCCTACGTAGGCGCGCTCGACCTCCTCGATCAACAGCAACGCCTGGGCTGTCGCCACCAGGCGCCCGCCTTCGCGCTCGAACAGGTTCAGCCCGGTCACTTGCTCCAAGCGCGCCAGCTCACGGCTGACGGTGGGCTGCGAGGTGAACAGCAGGCGTGCCGCACCGGTGACGCTGCCAGCGGCCATGATGGCGCGGAATACTTCGATATGGCGGACAGACAGTTTCACGGCAACACCCGGTAAGTCGGCAATAGCTATATCAGATATGAATGGCCAACAGAAAAATAGCTATTTTTCTGAATTCCTGCTTTGGCTCATGCTCGTGGCCTTCCTTATACGACTTCCTTGAATGAGTAGCGCCACCATGACTGCACCCTTCTCCCTCCTGGCCGAGGCGGTCCGCCAGCACGGCTCGCCGCTGTGGGCCTACGACGCCAGCACCATCGCCGAGCGTGTCGAACAGCTGAAGGTGTTCGACACCGTACGCTTCGCCCAGAAAGCCAACCCCAACCTGCATGTGCTGCGCCTGATGCGCGCCCATGGCCTGGTGCTGGACGCGGTGTCGCTGGGTGAGATGGAACGGGCCTTCGCAGCAGGTGCGAGCGTTGACGGCGACCCCGCTGGCGTGGTGCTGACCTGCGACGCGCTGGATCGGCCAACCCTGGAGCGGGTGGTGGCGGAGAAAATCGAAGTCAATGCCGGCTCCATCGACATGCTGCGTCAGCTGGGTGAACGCTCCCCCGGGCACCGCGTGTGGATCCGCATCAACCCTGGCTTCGGCCATGGCCACAGCCGCAAGACCAACACCGGCGGCGAGAACAGCAAGCACGGCATCTGGCATGAAGAGCTGGACGAGGCGCTGGCGGTGATCAAGGCCCATGGTCTGCACCTGGTGGGCGTGCACATGCACATCGGTTCCGGGGTGGATTACCAGCACCTGGAGCAAGTCGCCCGCTCGATGATCGAGCTGATCGGCCGCCTGGGCGTGGACATCGAGGCCTTCTCCATCGGTGGCGGGCTTTCCACCCCGTACCGCAGCACCGACAAGCCAGTCGACCTGCAGCGCTACGCGCAGACCTGGGCAGTGGCACGCAAGGAAATCGAAGCGATGCTCGGCCACCCGATGCGCATGGAAATCGAACCTGGGCGCTTCCTGGTGGCGGAGTCTGGCTACCTGGTGGCCGAGGTGCGCGCCGTGAAGCAAGTGGGGCGCAATACCTTCGTGATGATCGACGCCGGCTTCAACGACCTGATGCGCCCGGCGATGTACGGCGCCTATCACGGCATGACCCTGCTCGATGCCAACGGCCAGCCGGTGGACCGCCCACGCCAACCAACCGTGGTGGCCGGGCCGCTGTGCGAATCGGGTGACGTGTTCACCCAGGATGACCAGGAACTGACCCCGCAAGACCTGCCCCAGGCACAGGTGGGCGACCTGCTGGTGATTCACGATGCCGGGGCCTATGGGGCGTCGATGTCGTCGAACTACAACAGCCGGCCGTTGCTGCCTGAGTTCCTGATCGAGAACGGTGCGCTGCGCATGATCCGCCGGCGGCAGACGGTGCAGGACCTGCTGGGCCTGGAGGCGGGGTTCTGAACACCATTCACCAAGCCTGCGCGTAAGCATTGTGGGAGCGGGCGCGCCCGCGAAACAGGCGACGCGGTGGATGGCACCGGCGTTGCCGGTGTTCGCGGGCCAAGCCCGCTCCCACCGGGATCGCGCCAGATCTTGGAAATTGAGCAAGACAGTTGCTCCCACAAAGACCACGCTGACCTCAAGGCATGCTCTACCTGTGGGAGATTCTATGGTTTATGCCAAACCTCAAGCGGCCCCGGTTACCCTGCCTCAGCGCACACCGCCCATGTACTGTTCCAGGCGGCTACGCAGCCAGCGTTCGGCAGGGTCGCTGTCGGTGGTGCTCAACCAGACCATGGCCAGCTCCAGTGCCGTGGTTTCGAACGGCAGGTGCTCGGCCTGCAGGTTGCCCCAGCGCTCCATGCCCTGCGCGGCGTAGTCCGGGCAGCAGGCCAGCAGGTCGGTACCGGCCAGAATCGCCGGCAGCGAACTGAACTGCGGCACCGACAACACTACCTTTCGTTCGCGACCGATTTCTTTCAGCCAGTCATCGACCACCCCCTGGGTGTTGGCGGTTGGCGACACCTGAACGTGCGGGCGCTCGCAAAACTCATCCAGCGTCAGCGCCGTGGCCGACTTGTCGGCGCGCACTACCCTGCCTTGCATGGTGCGCAGCACCTTGCGCTTGGCGTTGGCCGGCAGCCCCTTGGTCTGGCTGATGCCGACCGTTACATCGCCCGCCGCCAGCAGGTCGGGGATGCGCCAGTAATCAACATGCTGCACCACCACTACCACATTCGGCGCCTCCACCCGCAGCGCCCGCAGCAGGGGTGGCAGCAACCCCGACTCGACGTCATCGGACAAACCGATGCGGAAGGTCATCTTGCTGGTCAGCGGGTCGAAATCGTGGGTCAGGCTGAGGGCTACGGACATTGCATCCAGCGCCGGGGTGAGGTACTTGATGACTTCTTCGGCGCGGGCCGAGGGCTCCATGCGGTTGCCCACACGGATCAGCAGCGGGTCGTTGAACATTGCCCGCAACCTGGCCAGCGCGGCACTGACCGTGGGTTGGGCGACGAACAGCTTTTCTGCAGCACGGGTGAGGTTGCGCTCCTGCATCAGGGCTTCGAACACCACCATCAGGTTGATATCGGCTTTGCGCAGTTCGTTTCGGTTCATTGACGCTCCCGGCCCGGGTTCTTGTTGTGCGGATTCAAGTCCAGCATCGACAAGAATTCCGATCGAGTCAAAACCTGTATTGCACTATGCGCGGTCCATTGCCCCGCCCCACACAATCCGGTTAACCTTCCCGCTCTTCCCTCCCGGCCTTCCCTGCCGTGCACCGCCCAGGCGTTAACTCGCGAAGCGGTCATTCATGATGCCAACACCTTCATGGCCGCCGCTCACTGGCGCCCATCCGACATCAATCCATTCAGGATGACTTCATGATCGTTCGCCAAGGCATTGCTGCAGACTTCCCGCAGCTGCTCGACATCTGGCTGCGTGCCGTGCGCGCCACGCATCACTTTCTGCAACCGTCCGACATCGATGCACTGCTGCCGCAATTGCGCGATGTGTACTTCCAAGCCGTCGAGCTGTGGGTTGCGGTAGACACCGAGGACCGCCCGCTGGGCTTCATCGGCTTCAATGAAAACCATGTGGAAATGCTCTTCGTTGACCCCGCGCACCATGGCCAGGGCATTGGCCGCGCGTTGCTGGATTTCGGCCGCCAGTCGCGTAGCACGATGAGCGTCGACGTCAATGAGCAGAACCCGCAGGCAGTGGGGTTTTACCAGCACTATGGTTTCATCCAGACAGGCCGCTCGCCGCTGGATGCCGAAGGCCGGCCGTTCCCCTTGCTGCATATGAGCTTGCCCGCTCAGGCTTGATACAAAGCACTGCGCTGGGCAGCTCCCGCAGGCTATGTGTAAAGCCCCCCATAATTCCTGCCCCCATGGCTGTTACTCTGTCACCAATGAAATTTGCGAGACAGACCAAAGGTATGAACCCGACGCGCTACACCACCGTGGCAAAGCACTTGATGGAAGGTATCGCCAGCGGCCGCTACCCGGTGGGCAGCCTGCTGCCGACCGAGTTCGAGCTGTGCGACCTTTACGGTGTGAGCCGGCATACGGTGCGCGCAGCGATCGACCAGCTGCTCAACCAGGGGCTGGTGTCGCGGCGCAAGCGCGTCGGTACCCGGGTCGAGGCCAGCAGCCCGCGCGGCGGCTACTCGCAGTCGCTGGCCAGCGTGGCCGACCTTGCGCACCTGGCAGAAACCCAGCAGCGGGAAATCCAGGACGTGCGCCACTTCGTCGCCGACTTGAGCGAGGCGGCGCGGTTGGGGCTGGTGCCGGGGGAGCACTACTTCTGCGTGTCGAGCATCCGCGTTGATCGCGCGCACAATGCCGCGCCGCTGTGCTGGACCGATGTGTATGCGCAGCGCGACTATGCCGAGGTGATTGAACTGGCCCGCGAGCACCCCGACCAGCTGATTGCCGGGTTGATCGAGCAGCACTATGGCCGGGCGATCGCGGTGGTCGACCAGCAGGTGCGGGCGGTGTTGCTGACAGCGGAGATGGCCCGGGCACTGAAGGCCGAGGCCGGTTCACCGGGGTTGAAGATCATTCGCCATTACCGTGAGGAAAACGGCGATTTGATGGCGGTGTCCGAGACGGTGCACCCGGATGACCGCTTTACCTTGGTGACCCAGATGCGCAGGGATCGCTCGGCATCCTGACCGAGCCATTGCGGCCGCTTTGCGGCCCATCGCCGCCAGCCGCTCATTGAACCTGGCCAGGTCGATCACTGCCCGCCGATGCGTACCCGCGCCAATCAGCCCCGCCTCATCATGGCACTCGACCTTGAACAGCTGTGCCCTGCCCACCACCGCCACCAGTTCCACCGTCGCGGCCACCGTCATTCCAACCGGCGTGGCCGCCACATGGCTGACATCCACCTGCGTGCCCACTGTCCGCTGCCCCGGCAGCAGGAACGGTCGCAACCCTTCGATGCAGGTCTGCTAGATGAATCCGACCATCATCGCCGTGGCCAACACCGGCGGCATGTCGACAAAGCCCGGCCAGTCTGGCGCCACGTGTGGCACGGTATGGCGCACGGTCACGGTCAGCGTGTCGCGGTGCTGCAGGCCCGGCTGAGGGCCTGCGTTGTCTACGGAATTCATATTCGCCCCACCCTCATATTGATCGGCCAGGTCACCGTATGCCTGGTATCCACGTCACCCCACAGCCCGGCCAGGTCGACGGCAAAGCGCTGCAGCACCGCCTCCTGCCCGGCCTCCCTGGCGCAGCGCACTGCCGACCAGGTCGAAATGTAGCCAAGAAACTCGGCAAGGCTCCAGTCCAGCTTGATGGCGATCGGCTGCGCGCTGATCTCGCTGAAGGGGAAGTCCAGCGTCGCATAGCCACTGTCGACCAGCTTGCGCTCGGCCGGCCAGTACGGGCCGATCTCCTGCCAGTAGAAGCGCGCAAAGCGCTCGTTCAGCTCGCCTTCCAGGCTCAGCACGCCGTAGCTGATCAACGCCAGGATCGCACCCGGGCTGGCCACGCGACGGGCCTCGGCATAGAACCGTGGCAGGTCGAACCAGTGTGCCGCCTGGGCTGCGGTAATCAGGTCGGCACTGCGCGACAGCAGCGGCAAGTCTTCCGCCGCCGCGCAGCGATAACTGATGTTTTCCAGCGGCTGTGCATGACGGATCTGGTCTGCACTGGGGTCGAAACCCGACACCGAACTGAAATGCGCGGCCAGGTGCCGGGTCAATTGGCCAGTGCCGCAGCCGACATCAACCGCCACCGCTCGGCTGGGTGCCAACGACGCCAGGTAAGCCGCCAGCGCCGGCGGGTATTCCGGGCGGAAACGCGCATAAGCCTGCCCGCCCTGGTCGAACCAGTTGGTCGTGAGCAAGTCATTCATCGACGGCCACCTCCGCAGTCATCGCCAGCTTCTGATCGTTGAGCCGCTGGGAAAAACCACGCTGTTCCAGCAGCCGAGCAGTGTCTTGCAACACTTGGCGAAGCGGGTACCCCACTTCGTGCTCCAGCTGCTCGATGGTCGCGAAGGTCCCCGCCCAGTGCTGGTCGAGTTTGAGCAACAGCGCCTCGCCATGAGCGGTCAGGCAGATGAAGGTCTTGCGGCCATCGTCGCCACGCTGGCGCGTGATGATGCCGTCTGCCTCCATGTGGCCCAGGGTCTGGCTGATGGCGCCTTGCGTGAGGTGGGTGCAGGCGGTGATTTCGGTCACCGTCTGTGCGCCGGAGCGCAGCGCACGCAGCACGGGCGTATAGCGGGCCCGGTAGTTGATCTGCATCTGGCTGTAGTGCTCTTCGGCGCCGTACTCCACCAACTCCGACACATAACGCAGCAATTCGCCCAGGCCGGGCTCGATTTTCATGCTCATGGCAACGCTCCATTGCGGTTGCCGGCAATTTACATTAGCGCTAATGCAAATGGCAAGATGGCTCCCCTCAATCGGCTTGTCACAACATTTTCAGCGCCTTTGAGATCGAGCGCCGCCCGCGCGGCGCTTCGCAGCACAAGGCTGCTCCTACATTTGTTTCGGGCCAGTCACGCCTGTGAGGTCACCGCTGTCCGCCTTGTGTGTTCCATTCAATATCGAAGGGGACGCCGTTGCTCTTCATCGATCTCCAGCCATACACCAAGGCTGCAACCCACCTGGCACAGGAAAACTGGCCCGAAACAGATGTAGGAGCAGCCTTGTGCTGCGAAGCGCCGCGCGGGCGGCGCTCGATCTGTGCATCAACCAAAATCCCAAGACATACACCTGAAAGCCCTCACCCCACTTCCACGACGGACAAATCGCAGCCACTCTTCCCCAATTTTCCTTCTGCTCCGCGCGGCCCAGTGTGGGAGCGGCCGCGCAGGTCGGCTGATTGATATTTCTCTCTCACATGCCCAACACCCGCTCAGCCTCCTGCAACTGCCGCCCGCGCGCCGTCACCACCCTGTGATCCCGCGCCAGCCAGGCATAGATGGTCGGCAGCACGAACAAGGTAAACATCGTCCCCACCAGCATCCCGCACACAATTACCACGCCCAGCCCGAACCGGCTGTTGGCCCCTGCGCCACTGGCGAACAGCAGCGGCAGCACGCCGAAGGTCATCGCCGCCGTGGTCATCAGCACCGGCCGCAGGCGGATCTGCGCGGCGCGGACAATGGCCGTCGCCCGGTCGAGGTTGTCGCGCAGCTGGATCTCGTTGGCGAACTCGACCATCAGAATGCCGTGCTTGCTGATCAGGCCGATCAGCGTCACCAGGCCGATCTGCGTGTAGATGTTCAACGTGGCCCAGCCCAGTGCCAGCGGCAGCAGCGCGCCACAGATCGACAACGGCACGGTCACCAGAATGATCAGCGGATCGACCAGGCTTTCGTACTGCGCCGCCAGCACCAGGTAGATCACCACCAGCGCGGCAAGAAACGCCCACATCAGGGCAAAGCCCTCCTGAACATACTGGCGCGATTCCGATTGCCAGTCATGGCTGAAGCCCGGCGGCAGTTCGGCAGCGAGCTGTTCGAGAAATGCCACGGCATTGCCCATCGACACACCTGGCGCCAGGATTGCCTGCAAGGTGCTGGCGTTCTGCTGATCGAACTGCAACAGGCGGTTGGGCGCCACTTCGATATCCAGGTGCACCACGGTAGCCAGCGGCACCAGGCTGCCATCCTCGGCACGCACATACTGGCGATTCAGCGCCGCCGGGGTCAGGCGCTGGTCCTGGATGCTCTGTGGAATAACGTCGTAGGAACGCCCGAACAAGGCAAATCGGTTGAGGTACTGCTCGCCCACCAGCACACCCAGCGACTCGCCGATGGCCTGCATGCTGATACCCAGGCTAGCCGCCTTGGCGCGGTCGACGCGCACCTTGACTACCGGGTTGTTGTAGTCGAGGTCGCTGTCCACCACAGCGAACAGGCCGCTGTCGCGGGCGCGTTGCTTGAGCACTTCCATGGTCTGGTACAGCTCGGGGTAATCCTGGGCGCTGCGCAGCACCATCTGCACCGGCAACCCGCCACTGGAGCCCGGCAGCGACGCCACCTGGAAAGCGAAGATGCTGCTGCCTTCGATATCCGCCACGGCCTGCTGCAACTGCGCCTGCACCTGTGCAGCGGAGCGCTCGCGCGCCTGCCAGGCGCTGAGGTTGATACCACCAAAACTGGCAGCCGGGCCGTCGGTGCCGTTGATGATCCAGGTGTCGGTGGTTTCGTCGATGGCCTTCATCACCTGGTCCAGCTTCAGCGCAAAGCGTTCCACATAATCCAGGCTGGCATGCTGCGGCGACTTGATCGCCGTAAGCACCGCCGCCTGGTCCTCGGGCGGGGCCAGTTCGCGCTGGGGCAGCAGGTATAGCCAGGGCAGGCTCAGGCACACCAGCAGCGCCACGCCGCCACTGATCCAGCGATGCGCCAGGGTGTAGGCCAGCACCCGCGCATAAGCCCCGGTCAGCACGCCAAACACGCGGTCGGCCATGTTGGCCATGGCGCCGTGCTGCTGGCCGGTTTGCAGCAGCAGCGAGCTCATCACCGGCGACAAGGTCAGTGCGACGACACCGGACACGATCACCGCCCCCGCCAAGGTCAGGGCAAACTCGCGGAACAACGTACCGGTCAGCCCGCCCATCAGCCCGATCGGCGCGTACACCGCCGCCAGGGTCAGGGTCATGGCGATCACCGGCCCGGCAATTTCTCGTGCCCCGGCCAATGCCGCCGCGACCGGCGACCTACCCTCTTCGATATGCCGGTGCACGTTCTCCACCACCACGATGGCATCGTCCACCACCAGGCCGATGGCCAACACCATCGCCAGCAAGGTCAGCAAGTTGAGGCTGAAGCCGAACAGCAGCATCAGGCCCGCCGCGCCGAGCATCGACAGCGGGATGGCGACCACCGCGATCAGCACGCTGCGCAGTGAGCCCAGGCACAGCCAGATCACCAGCACCACGATCAACATCGCCTCCACCAAGGTACGCAGCACCTCATGGATCGAGGCATCAATGAAGCGCGCGGTCTCATAGGCCAGCGCCACGGTCACGCCAGGTGGCAAGGTCTGCTGGATCTGCGGCAACAGTTGGCGAATGCCCTCGACGATCACCAGCGGGTTGCCGGTCGGCGTGGGGAACAGCCCCAGGTGCACGGCGGGCTTGCCGTCCATGGTAGCGCTGGTCTGGGTGGCCGCCGCGCTCAGCTCGACTGTGCCAACATCGCGCAGGCGAACCAGGTCGGTGCCATCGTTGCGGATGATCAGCTCACGGAAGTCCTCGACCCGGGTCAGGTCGGTGTCCACCTGGATATCGGCCAGCACGTACTGCCCGCGCACCTGGCCCGGTGTCGCCTGGTAGTTGTTGGCTCGCACCGCCCGCGCCACGTCGTCGGCAGTTACCCCACGCCCGGCCATCTGTTCGCTATCCAGCCACAGGCGCATGGCCAGGCGCTGCCCGCCGAACGACTGCACCTTGGCCACGCCGTCGATGCCAGAGAACTGCGGTTCCACCACCCGCGACAAGTAATCGCTCAGTTCCGGTATCGACAGGCTGTCGCTGGCAAAGCCCACGTAAGCCACAGCCGTGGAGTCACCGGCCGACAGCTCCACTACTGGGTCGTAGGCCTTTTCCGGCAGGCGATAGCGCACCTGGTTGACCTTGGCCATGGTTTCGGCCAGGGCCTGGGTCGAATCGCGGTTGAGCAACATGCGCAAGGTGATCAGGCTGCGCCCCTGCTGCGACGATGAGGACAGGTAGTCGATGCCCTCGACCGACGATACTGCCTGGGTGATCGGCTGGGTGACGAAGCCTTGCATCAGTTCGGCGGAGGCGCCGGGGTACTCGGTGCTGATGGTGATGGTCGAGCTTTCCAGCAACGGGTACTGGCGAATCGGCAGCTTGCCCATGGCAAACAGCCCCATCAGGATGATCAGGCTGCTGACTACCAGCGCCAGCACCGGGCGGCGTACGAAGAGGTCGGTAAACTTCACGGCTGCCGCCCTCCCAGGTTGGCCTGCAGGCTGTCCTGTGCCACCGGCTCGACCGGCATGCCATCGGTCAGTTTCAACTGGCCGGAAACCACCACCTGGTCACCGGCCGCCAGGCCGGAGGTCACCTCCACCCGCCCCTGCCAGCGCTCGCCGGTGGTCACCCGCACCCGGCTGACCCGGCTGCCTTGCTCCGCGTCCCGGGTAGCGACAAACACCGTCTGCCCGTAGGCGGTGTAGGTAATCGCGGTTTCCGGCACGGCCAGCACGGTTGAAGGCTGCGCAGCGTCCAGGCGCACGCCGGCGTACATGCCCGGCTGCAACTGCCCGTCCGGGTTCGCCAAGGCGGCCTGCACCTGCACCAGGCGCGCCTTGCTGACCACCGGATCGACGGCCACCACCCTGGCCTCGAAGCGTTGCCCGCGCACGGCATCCACATTCAACGCCAACACCTGGCCGAGGTGAACCTCGGGGGCAGCCTGCTCGCCCAGGGCGAAATTGACGTGCAACTGGCTGATGTCGGCCAGGCTGACCAGGGTTTCGCCAGCGCCCAGGTACTGGCCCAGATGCACCCGACGGATGCCAAGCTTGCCGGCAAACGGTGCGCGGATGGCCTTCTGCGCGATCAGCGCCTCGACATGCTGCAGCTCACCGCTGGCCACGTCCGCAGCAGTGGCGGCGTTGTCCAGCAGTTCCTGCGACACCGCATTCATCGCCCGCAGTTTACGGCTGCGCTGCAAGATCACCTCGGCGTTGCGCAGTCTGGCCCGCAGTTGTACGCGCAAGGCCTGCTCCGGGGCATCGTTGAGCTGCACCAGCAACTGC
Source organism: Pseudomonas sp. NPDC089392 (assembly GCF_044749595.1). Taxonomy (NCBI): domain Bacteria; kingdom Pseudomonadati; phylum Pseudomonadota; class Gammaproteobacteria; order Pseudomonadales; family Pseudomonadaceae; genus Pseudomonas; species Pseudomonas sp. NPDC089392. The sequence continues at coordinate 995 of NZ_JBIVIF010000042.1, read as the reverse complement.
CCGGCCGTAACCGCTTGCCCCGACTCGAAGGCAATGCGGGTGATACGACCCGCCGCCTCGGCCGCCACCTGCACCTGGTTGACCGCCTCCAGCTCCCCCGAGGCAAAGTTCTGCCGTGCCAGCTGCACCTGCTCGGCCGTGGCCAATGCCACCTTGGTCGCCGGCCATGTCGCGGCAACGGGCTGTGCCGAACCGCTGCCCATCAGCGCGTAGCCTGCGGCCAGCACACCGGCAACAGCGCCAGCCCAGGCCAGTAACGTCCGTTTGTTCATGCACTGCTCCGATCATCAGGGAAAGCGGTTGCGAGGAAGATCGGACAGGACTATAAGAGCTCAACTTAGCTTGAGGTCAACAGGCATGGCAGCGGACAACACGCGGATGCTCACAGTAGGTGAAGTGGCCAAACGCAGCGGCGTGGCGGTGTCTGCGCTGCACTTCTACGAGACCAAGGGGCTGATCGCCAGCGTGCGTACGGCAGGTAACCAGCGCCGCTATCCGTCGCTGGTGCTGCGCACGCTGGCGATCATCAAGGTGGCGCAGCGCACCGGTATTCCGCTTGAGGAAATCAAGCAGGCATTCAGCCGCTATGCGCCCAACAGCAAGCTAACGGCGGCGCAATGGGGCGAGATGTCGACCGCCTGGCGCGAAGACCTCAACGCCCGCATTCGAACCCTGGAGGCATTGCGCGACAGCCTGGACAACTGCATCGGTTGCGGTTGCCTGTCGCTGGAGGATTGCCCGCTGCGCAACCCCGGGGATGTGCTGGGGCAGGAAGGGACTGGGCCGCGGATACTGGAGAACAAGGCCCGATAAGGCTTGCTCGGTCGCTGTGGGAGCGGGTTTACCCGCGAAGAAGACACCGCGGTGGATGGCACGGGCTTCGCCCGTGTTCGCGGGCAAGCCCTAATGCCAGTCAGTTAAGAAATTGACTTGCTCGCCAAGCCACAATAGAAACGAGCTCTGTTTTTACGAGCTCGGTTCATGTCCCTTCAAAA
>NZ_JBIVIF010000041.1:0-55937 GCF_044749595.1 Pseudomonas sp. NPDC089392 | reverse complement strand
AGGCGTTCGCGCGCAAATCCCACAGGCATAATTGGCCCGAAACAAACGTAGGAGCGGCTTTAGCCGCGAAGCGCCGCGCGGGCGGCGCTCGATCTTGCAGGCGCTGAAAATGTTTCGGTGAACACCTGGCGGCGCTCGATCTCACAGGCACCCAACATCTCAAGGCAAGCACCAGCCATGCCCCAAAAGAATGACCTGATGAATTCTTTTCTCGGCACTCTCCACCGCCCCCACCCTCCAAGCCCGTAGAATTCAACAACCCCCACCACGGGCTTGATCGAGGACTTTATGCACACCACTTCCGGCCGCTGGGGCTATGGCCTGTTCCTGGCACTTCTGACGGCACTGCTCTGGGGTATCTTGCCGATCAAGCTCAAGCAGGTGTTGCAAGTGGTCGATCCGATCACCGTCACCTGGTACCGCCTGCTGGTCTCCGGTGGCCTGCTGTTCGCCTGGCTGGCGGCCAAGCGCAGCTTGCCGTCCTTCAGCAAGCTGGCGCCCAAGGGCAAGGGCCTGGTCGTGGTGGCCGTGCTCGGCTTGATGGGCAACTACGTGCTGTACCTGATCGGCCTCAACCTGCTTAGCCCGGGCACCGCGCAGCTGGTGGTGCAGATTGGCCCGGTGCTGTTGCTGGTGGCCAGCGTGTTCGTGTTCCGCGAGCGTTTCAGCGTGGGGCAGGGCGTGGGCCTGTTGATTCTGCTGGGCGGTTTTGGCCTGTTCTTCAACCAGCGCCTGGAAGAGCTGCTGACCTCGCTGGGTACCTACACCACCGGCGTGCTGACCATCTTGCTGGCCACCAGCATCTGGGTGTTCTACGCCCTGAGCCAGAAGCAGCTGCTGACGGTGTGGCAATCGCAGCAGGTGATGATGGTGATCTACCTGAGCTGTGCGGCGCTGCTAACGCCCTGGGTACACCCGCTGGAGGCGTTGCAACTGACCCCGGTGCAGGGCTGGCTGTTGCTGGCCTGCTGCCTGAACACCCTGGTGGCCTATGGTGCGTTTGCCGAGGCGCTGGCGCACTGGGAGGCGTCGCGGGTGAGTGCCACGCTGGCGCTGACCCCGCTGGTGACCTTTGTTGCGGTGGCTGTGGCGGCGGTGGTGTGGCCTGAGTATGTGCATGCCGAGGACATCAATGCCCTGGGCTATGTGGGGGCGGTGACGGTGGTGTTCGGCTCGGCGCTGGTGGCGCTGGGGCCATCGCTGGTGGCCAGCTGGCGGGCCCGCCGGGCGCGGTTGGCCCAGGTTCACTGATCGCCTGTGCCGGCCCTTTCGCGGGTGAACCCGCTCCTACATGGACCCCACAATATTCAGCCTTGTGGGGTCCATGTAGGAGCGGGTTTACCCGCGAAAGGGCCGGCACAGGCTACAGATCACTCAGCCTTTACCCCCCGGCGCCAGCATGTTCTCCGGCCGCACCCACTGGTCGAACTGCTCATTGGTCAAATACTTCAACTCCAATGCCGCCTCGCGCAAGGTCTTGCCCTCGCCGTAGGCCTTCTTGGCAATTTCCGCCGCCTTGTCATAGCCAATATGCGGGTTCAGCGCCGTCACCAGCATCAACCCGCGCTCCAGGTGCGCCGCCATCTGCTCGGCATCCGGCTCGATGCCCGCCACGCAATGCTGCTGGAAATTACGGCAGCCATCGGCCAGCAGTTCAATCGACTGCAACAGGTTGTGGATGATCACCGGCTTGAACACGTTCAACTGCAAATGCCCCTGGCTGGCGGCAAAGCCGATGGCCGCATCGTTGCCCAGCACCTGGCAGGCCAGCATCGACAGCGCCTCGCACTGGGTAGGGTTGACCTTGCCCGGCATGATCGAGCTGCCCGGCTCGTTGGCGGGCAAGCGCACCTCGGCCAGCCCGGCGCGTGGGCCAGAACCCAGCAGGCGCAGGTCGTTGGCGATTTTCATCAGGGCCACGGCCAGGGTCTTCAGGGCGCCGGCCAGGCTGGTCAGCGGTTCGTGGCCGGCGAGGGCGGCGAACTTGTTCGGCGCGGTTACGAACGGCAAGCCGGATTCTGCCGCCAGCTCGGCGGCGATGGCTTCGGCAAAGCCATGCGGGGCATTGAGCCCGGTGCCCACGGCGGTGCCGCCCTGGGCCAGCTCGCACACTGCGGGCAGGGTGGCGCGGATGGCGCGCTGGGCGTAGTCAAGCTGGGCGACGAAGGCGGACACCTCCTGGCCGAAGGTGATCGGCGTGGCGTCCATCATGTGCGTGCGGCCAGTCTTCACCAGCTTGTGATGGCGAGCCGACAGCTCGGCCAGCCCGGAAGACAGTTCGGTGATCGCCGGCAGCAGTTTTTCCTGCACCGCCTTGGCCGCGGCAATGTGCATGGCGGTGGGGAAGCAGTCGTTGGAGCTCTGCGAGCGGTTGACGTGGTCGTTGGGGTGCACGGGCGCCTTGCCGCCACGGCCCTTGCCGGCCAGTTCGTTGGCGCGCCCGGCGATCACTTCGTTGACGTTCATGTTGCTCTGGGTGCCACTGCCGGTCTGCCAGACGACGAGCGGAAACTGGTCATCGTGCTGGCCAGCCAGCACTTCATCGGCGGCTTGTTCGATCAGCCGGGCGATGTCGGCCGGCAGGTCGCCGTTGCGGTCGTTGACGCGCGCTGCGGCCTTCTTGATCAGTGCCAGGGCGTGCAGGACCGCGAGGGGCATGCGTTCCTTGCCAATGGCGAAGTTGATCAGCGAACGTTGGGTCTGCGCACCCCAGTAGGCGTCCTCCGGAACTTCGACCGGGCCCAGGCTGTCTGTCTCGATACGGCTCATTCTGTACGCACTCCTGTGTGGTTCGAATTCGCAGTTTAGGCCCTGATTCGACCGAGCGGTTCCGTCGCTCGTCGTGCCACTTGAGCACATCGCCACCACGGCGCAGAATGCTCTACTCTGAGGTACCCGCCTCCCTCTCCTTGAAGGAAATGCAATGACCCGTCTCCGTGTCCTTTGTGCCGCCGTTGCCCTGGCTTGCGCCAGCGGCCAGGTACTCGCTGCCACTGCCAGCCACAACGCTGCTGCCGAGAAATTCCTGACCCTGGCCAACGCCGAAAAGCTGGGCACCCCGGTGTACATGCAGGTGCAGCAGATGTTCGCCCAGCGTTTCGCCCAGACCAAGGCCCCGGCTGCCAAGCAGCCAGTGCTGGAAAGCTACCAGGCCAAGGCCAACGCCGCGCTGGACAACGCCATCGGCTGGAACAAGCTGAAGCCGAAGATGGTCGACCTGTACACCCAGACCTTCACCGAGCAAGAGCTCAAGGACCTGGTCAAGTTCTACGAGTCGCCGCTGGGCAAGAAAGTGCTGCGTGAAATGCCCAAGGTCACCCAGCAGTCGGCGCAGCTGACCCAGCAGAGCCTGGAGCCAGCGGTACCGGTGGTGAACAAGCTGCTGGAAGACATGACCAAGGAACTGGACCCGAACGCTGGCAAGGCCGCCGCCCCAGCGAAGAAGTGAGTACGCCGCAATGACCATGCAACAGCGTATCGAACAGCAGTTGGCCGCCTTGGCGCCGCAACACCTGCAAGTGCTCAACGAAAGCCACATGCACAGTCGTGGTCAGGAGACCCACTACAAGGCAGTGATCGTCTGCGAGCAGTTTGCCGGGTTGAACAGCGTCAAGCGCCACCAGAAGGTGTACGCCACCATGGGCGAGCTGATGGGTGAAATCCATGCCCTGGCCATCCATACCTACACCGCCGAAGAGTGGGCCAAGGTCGGCGTTGCACCGGCCTCGCCGGTGTGTGCGGGCGGCGGGCACTGAAACCTTGCTGTTGTTCTGGTAGAATCCGCTTCATCCTGGGGGGCCGCCTTGCGGCCCATTCGCGGCACAAGGCCGCTCCTACAGGGATAGCGCAGGCCGTCGGCTAACGCATTCCCCTGTAGGAGCGGCCTTGTGCCGCGAATGGGGCGCAAAGCGCCCCCTGTTTTTTTGCCACACTGTCAAACCCGGTCCGCCCCTTACGAGGGCAACCACCTGGAGATTCTGTTACATGTCCCAAGCCATCGTCGTCGCGGCGCTGTACAAGTTCGTCACCCTGGAAGACTACATCGAGTTGCGTGAGCCACTGCTCAAGGCCATGCTCGACAATGATGTCAAAGGCACCCTGCTGCTGGCCCACGAGGGCATCAACGGCACTGTGTCGGCCACCCGCGAAGGCATCGATGGCCTGCTGGCCTGGCTGCGCAACGACCCGCGCCTGGTCGATGTCGACCATAAAGAGTCGTACTGCGACGAACAACCGTTCTACCGCACCAAGGTCAAGCTCAAGAAAGAGATCGTCACCCTCGGCGTGCCGGGCGTAGACCCCAACCAGGCGGTCGGCACCTATGTCGAGCCCAAGGACTGGAACGCCCTGATCAGCGACCCTGAAGTGCTGCTGATCGATACCCGCAACGACTACGAAGTGGCCATCGGTACCTTCAAGGGCGCCATCGACCCGAAGACCGAAACCTTCCGCGAGTTCCCGGAGTACATCAAGGCCAACTTCGACCCCAGCAAGCACAAGAAAGTTGCCATGTTCTGCACCGGTGGCATCCGTTGCGAAAAAGCTTCCAGCTACATGCTCGGTGAAGGCTTTGAGGCGGTCTATCATCTTAAGGGCGGCATCCTGAAGTACTTCGAGGAAGTGCCTCAGGAACAAAGCCTGTGGGACGGCGACTGCTTCGTCTTCGACAACCGCGTCACGGTGCGCCATGACCTGAGCGAAGGCGAGTACGACCAGTGCCACGCCTGCCGCCACCCGATCAATGCAGAGGAGCGCGCGTCCGAGCACTACTCGCCAGGTGTCAGCTGCCCGCATTGCTGGGACACCCTGAGCGAAAAGACCCGGCGCAGTGCCATCGACCGGCAGAAGCAGATCGAGCTGGCCAAGGCCCGCAACCTGCCGCACCCGATCGGTTTCAACTACAAAGCCGAGGCTTGATGCATGTCTGCACGCCTGATCTATGTGATGGACCCGATGTGCTCCTGGTGCTGGGGTTTCGCGCCAGTGGCCGCGGCCCTGATTGCCCAGGCGCGTGAGGCAGGCGTGCCCACCCGCCTGGTGACGGGCGGGCTGCGCACCGGCGGCAGCGCCCTGGACGGCTCCACCCGCAAGTACATCCTCGAGCATTGGCAGGCCGTGGCTGAAGCCACCGGCCAGCCGTTCCGTTTCGAGGGCGCCATGCCCGACGGCTTCGTCTACGACACCGAGCCGGCCTGCCGCGCCCTGGTCACCGCCCGCGAGCTGCACGCCGAGCGCGTCTGGCCGCTGTTGGCGCTGATCCAGCGCTCGTTCTACGAGCAGGGTATGGATGTGACCACTGCGCCGCAGCTGGTCGACCTGGCCGAACAGGCAGGCTTCGAGCGTTCCGTGTTTGCCGAAACCTTTACCCGTGCCGACACCCGCGCCGCCACCGCAGCCGATTTCAGCTGGGCCCAGGACCTGGGGATTGCCGGCTTCCCGACCCTGCTGGCCGAACGCAATGGCCAACTGGCCTTGCTGACCAACGGCTTCCAGCCGCTGGAGCGCCTGCAACCCTTGCTCGGCCGCTGGCTGCAGCAGGCCGTCTGTGCTTGATGTGCCTGGGTCACCCGACCCGGTGCCGGGCAAGCCATACACTGCGGCCGATCGACTGAGCTGGGCGGAAATCCGCCGCCTGGCCCTGCATCACAAGAAAAACCTCTGGTCCGCCAACTTTATCGCCGTGCTGGCGGCCTGCTGCAGCGTGCCTATCCCGCTGCTGCTGCCGCTGCTGGTGGACGAAGTGCTGCTTGGCCATGGCGATGCTGCGCTGAAGTGGATGAACCACCTGCTGCCTTCCAGTTGGCAGGTGGCAGCCGGCTACATCGGGCTGATGCTGGCGCTCACCCTGTGCCTGCGCCTGGCCGCCCTGGCGTTCAACGTGGTCCAGGCCAAGTTGTTCGCTGGCTTGGCCAAGGACATCGTCTACCGCTTGCGCATTCGCCTGATCGAGCGGCTCAAGCGTATATCGCTGAAAGAATACGAAAGCCTGGGCAGCGGCACGGTAACCACCCACCTGGTCACCGACCTGGACACGCTGGACAAATTCGTCGGCGAAACCCTCAGCCGTTTCCTGGTGGCCATGCTGACCCTGACCGGCACGGCGGCAATCCTGATCTGGATGCATTGGCAGCTAGCGTTGCTGATCCTGCTGTTCAACCCGCTGGTGATCTATTTCACCGTGCAACTGGGCAAGCGCGTCAAACACCTGAAAAAGCTCGAAAACGACAGTACCGCGCGCTTTACCCAGGCGCTGGCGGAAACCCTCGATGCCATCCAGGAAATCCGCGCCAGCAACCGCCAGGGCTACTTCCTCGGTCGTTTGGGCCTGCGTGCCCGCGAAGTGCGCGACTATGCCGTGGACTCGCAATGGAAGAGTGATGCCAGTGGCCGTGCCAGTGGCCTGCTGTTCCAGTTCGGCATCGACATCTTCCGCGCGGCGGCCATGCTCACCGTGCTGTTCTCCGATCTGTCGATCGGCCAGATGCTGGCGGTGTTCAGCTACCTGTGGTTCATGATCGGCCCGGTGGAGCAGCTGCTCAACCTGCAATACGCCTACTACGCCGCCGGTGGTGCGCTGAGCCGCCTCAACGAACTGCTGGCGCGTGCCGACGAGCCGCAGTACCCGGCCGCCAGCGACCCGTTCGCCGGCCGCGAGACGGTAGGTATCGAAGTGCGCGACCTGCGCTTTGCCTATGCCGACGAGCCGGTGCTCGAACACCTGGACCTGTCCATTGCGCCAGGCGAGAAGGTGGCGATTGTCGGCGCCAGCGGCGGCGGCAAAAGTACCCTGGTGCAGTTGCTGTTGGGCCTGTATAGCGCCCAGGCCGGTACCATCCGCTTTGGCGGTGCCAGCCTGCAGGAAATCGGCCTGGAAACCCTGCGCGAAAACGTCGCGGTAGTGTTGCAGCACCCATCGCTGTTCAACGACAGCGTGCGCGCCAACCTGACCATGGGCCGCGACTGCAGCGACGAGGCCTGCTGGCAGGCGCTGCGCATCGCCCAGCTGGATGCCACCATCGCCGCCTTGCCGCAGGGCCTGGACAGTGTGGTGGGGCGCTCCGGTGTGCGCTTGTCCGGTGGCCAGCGCCAACGCCTGGCCATTGCCCGCATGGTGCTGGCCGAGCCCAAGGTGGTCATCCTCGACGAAGCCACCTCGGCCCTCGATGCCGCCACCGAGTACAACCTGCACCAGGCGCTGGCGCGCTTCCTCAGCGGCCGTACCACGCTGATCATTGCCCACCGCCTGTCGGCGGTGAAGCAGGCCGACCGGGTGCTGGTGTTCGATGGCGGGCATGTGGCCGAGGACGGTGACCACCAGCAGCTGATTGCCGAGGGTGGGCTGTATGCCAAGCTTTATGGGCATCTGCAGCAAAGCTGAATCTTTGGCTGCCTGTGCTGGCCTCTTCGCGGGTCAACCCGCTCCTACAGACCTGCGATATCGTTGTAGGAGCGGGTTTACCCGCGAAGAGGCCAGCACAGCCTATACAAATCCCCCGATTCCTTGTCATAAAAATCCCCTCCATAGCGATGGCAAATGGCCTACGCTGTGCTTGTCTGGGTTGATTTGCGCCTTATCTGCTCTGTGACAGGGAATCCATGAAGGGACATCGCACTCTAGAAGCGCCAAAGTTGCTCGGTATCACCTGGCCTTTCATCGCCGTTGTGGTCTTCCAGGTGGCGCTGGGCAGCCTCAGTTTGTATACGCTCTCGGCCGTGCGCGCCTATGTCGCCGGTGAAAGCCTGTGGTCCAAGGCGCAGAAAGACGCCATCTATTACCTCAACCTGTACGCCGAAACCCGCGACGACAGTACCTACCAGCGCTATCGCCGGGCCATCACCGTGCCCCAGGGCGACCACCAGTTGCGCGAAGTGCTCGACCAGCCGCGCCCCGATCTGGATGCCGCGCGCGAGGCCGTCTTGCAGGGCGGCAACCACCCCGATGATGTCGAGCAGATCATCTGGTTCTACCGCAACTTCCGCAATGTCAGCTACATGCAGACAGCCGTCGACTACTGGGATATCGGCGACGATTACCTGGCCAAACTGGATGTCGTGGCCGTTGAAATGCATCAAGGCTTCACGTCTGGCCAGGTCGACGCCCATAAGGTCAGCGACTGGAAGGTGCGCATCGCCACCATCAACGAAGGGGTAACGCCGGCGGCCAAGGCGTTCAGCGATGCGTTGGGCGAAGGCTCGCGCATGTTGTTGCAGGTGCTGCTGATCACCAACCTGTTGACTGCGATGTTTCTGATTGCCATCGCCTGGCGCCGCTCCAGCAAGCTTCTGGCCCAGCGCCAGGCCTTTGCCAGCGCCCTGCAGGAAGAAAAGGAGCGGGCGCAGATTACCCTGCAGGCCATTGGCGACGCGGTGATCACCACCGATGTCGAGGGCAATATCGGCTACATGAACCCGGCCGCCGAACAACTGACCCACTGGCAGGCTGGCCACGCCCAGGGCTTGCCGCTGTCGGCGCTGTTCAGCCTGGTCGACGAGCAGGCCGAGGAAGACGGCCGCAGCCTGGTCGAACAGGTGCTCAGCGGCAGCCTCAAGGGCGGCGCCGAACATGCCCGGCTGATCCAGCGCCTGGACGGCAGCACCGTTTCGATCAACCTGGTGGGCTCGCCCATCGTCAATGACGGCGTGGTCAACGGCATCGTACTGGTGCTGCATGACATGACCCAGGAGCGCCAGTACATCGCCAACCTGTCCTGGCAGGCAACCCACGACGCCCTGACCGGCCTGGCCAACCGCCGCGAGTTCGAATATCGCCTGGAGCAGGCGCTCAACGGCCTGGCCCGCCAGGCCGGGCGGCATTCGCTGATGTTCCTCGACCTCGACCAGTTCAAGTTGGTCAACGACACCTGTGGCCATGCCGCTGGCGATGAGTTGCTGCGGCACATCTGTGCCGTGCTGCAGTCCGGCCTGCGCGAAGGCGACACCCTGGCCCGGCTGGGCGGCGACGAATTCGGCGTGCTGCTGGAAAGCTGCCCGCCCGACCAGGCCGAGCGCATTGCCGAGCAACTGCGCCAGATGGTCCAGAGCCTGCACTTTGTGTGGAAGGGGCGGCCGTTCGTCACCACCGTCAGCGTTGGCCTGGTGCACATGGCCCAGGCCCCCGGCACCCTGGAGACCTCGCTGCGCGCTGCCGACATGGCCTGCTACATGGCCAAAGAGAAGGGCCGCAACCGCGTGCAGGTGTACCACGCCGACGACAGTGAACTGTCCATGCGCTTTGGCGAAATGGCCTGGATCCAGCGCTTGCACGTGGCGCTTGAAGAAAACCGCTTCTGCCTGTACGCCCAGGAAATCGCCCCGCTGAAAACCTTCGAAGGCCCGGGCCATATCGAGATCCTGCTGCGCCTGCATGACGAAAGCGGCCGCACCATCCTGCCCAGCAGCTTCATCCCGGCGGCCGAGCGCTACGGCCTGATGACAGCACTGGATCGCTGGGTGGTACGCAATGTGTTCCTGGTCATCCGCCAATGCCTGGACGAAGGGCGTGAGGGGCCGCTGTCGATCTGCGCAATCAACTTGTCCGGGTCGAGTATCGGCGACGACAAGTTCCTTGAGTACCTGCAGTGGCTATTTGTCGAATACGCCATCCCGCCGCGGATGATCTGTTTCGAAATCACCGAAACCAGCGCCATTGCCAACCTGGGCAGCGCCATCCGCTTCATCAACGAGTTGAAGGGGCTGGGCTGCCGATTCTCGCTCGACGACTTCTGCGCAGGCATGTCGTCGTTCGCCTACCTCAAGCACTTGCCCGTGGACTACCTGAAGATCGACGGGAGTTTCGTCAAGGACATGCTCGACGATCCGGTCAACCGGGCCATGGTCGAGGTCATCAACCACATCGGCCACGTGATGGGTAAGCGCACTATTGCCGAGTTCGTCGAAACCCCCTTGATCGAGCAGGCCTTGCAGGAAATTGGCGTGGATTACGCCCAGGGCTACCTGATTGAACGCCCCCAGGTGTTCACCTGTGACAGTCTGCAGCGCCAACGGATCGCCGCCCGGCCTCTGTTGCAGCGGGCGCCTGGCACGTTTCGCTAGCTAGAAATCACAAGGATCAAGGAGCTGAAAGTGATTGATGCATTCGTACGTATCGGACCTTTGATGGACCCCGCCAGCTACCCCAAATGGGCCCAGCAACTGATTGAAGACTGCCGCGAGAGCAAGCGCCGGGTAGTCGAGCACGAGTTCTATGCACGCCTGCGCGATGGCCAGCTGAAGCAATCGACCATTCGCCAGTACCTGGTTGGTGGCTGGCCGGTGGTGGAGCAATTTTCGCTGTACATGGCCCACAACCTGACCAAGACCCGCTATGGCCGGCACCAGGGCGAAGACATGGCGCGGCGCTGGCTGATGCGCAATATTCGCGTAGAGCTCAACCATGCCGACTACTGGGTGAACTGGTGCCAGGCGCACGGCGTGCACCTGCATGAGTTGCAGGCCCAGGAAGTGCCGCCCGAGCTTAATGGCCTGAACGACTGGTGCTGGCGCGTGTGCGCCACCGAGAACCTGGCCATTTCCATGGCGGCGACCAACTACGCCATTGAAGGTGCGACCGGGGAATGGTCGGCGGTGGTGTGTTCGACCGATACCTATGCGCAGGGTTTCCCTGAAGAAGGGCGCAAGCGGGCGATGAAGTGGTTGAAGATGCATGCCCAGTATGACGATGCCCACCCGTGGGAGGCGCTGGAGATCATTTGTACCCTGGCTGGTGAGAACCCGAGCCTGGGGCTGCGCAACGAGCTGCGCAAGGCGATTTGCAAGAGTTACGACTGCATGTTCCTGTTCCTGGAGCGCTGCATGCAACTGGAAGGGCGCCAGCAGGGGCGCATGCGCCCGGCGTTGGCAGCGGGCTGATTATTCGCCTGTGCTGGCCTCTTCGCGGGTAAACCCGCTCCTGCAAGGGTACGCAACCCCCTGTAGGAGCGGGTTTACCCGCGAAGAGGCCGGCACAGGCAAAAACCCTACTGGGCGTTAAGCGCCTGCCCATTCACTTCCTTGCTGTCCGGCCCCATCAGGTACAGGTACACCGGCATGATGTCCTCGGGCAGCGGGTTGTTCTGCGGGTTCTCGCTAGGGTACGCCTGCGCCCGCATCGCCGTGCGCGTGGCGCCCGGGTTGATGCTGTTGGAGCGCACCGGCGCCACGCCTTCCAGCTCATCGGCCAGGGTTTGCATCAGCCCCTCGGTGGCGAACTTCGATACCCCATAGGCCCCCCAGTAGGCCCGGCCCTTGCGTCCGACGCTGCTGCTGGTGAACACCACCGAGGCATCCTCCGACAGCTTCAGCAGCGGCAGCAGGGTGCTGGTGAGCATGAAGGTGGCATCGACGTTGATGTGCATCACGCGCATGAAGTTGTCGCCCGACAGCTGCTCCAGTGGCGTGCGCGGGCCAATGATCGAGGCATTGTTCAGCAGGCCGTCGAGGCGGCCGAACTGGTCCTCGATCATGACCGCCAGTTCGTCGTACTGGTGGGGCAGGGCGGTTTCCAGGTTGAACGGGATGACCACCGGTTGCGGGTGCCCGGCAGCTTCGATCTGGTCGTAGACCTCGTTCAGGTTGGCCTCGGTCTTGCCCAGCAGCAGCACGGTGGCACCCAGCGCGGCATAGGCCTTGGCGGCAGCGGCGCCGATGCCGCGGCCGGCACCGGTAACCAGGATGACCCGGCCTTGCAGCAGGCCGGGGCGGGCAGTGTAGTCGAACATGGTTCTGTCCTTCGAGTTCGTAAGGGCGACCCCGTCCCTTGTAGGAGCGGGTTTACCCGCGAATGCGCCAGCCCAGACAACGCGGGTGCCTGATCGTACGCATTCGCGGGTGAACCCGCTCCTACAAAGGACGGTGCCCGGGCATCAGTCTGGGTTCAGCAGCCGCACAGCGCGCTGTCGATAACCTTGCGCAGTTCCAGTGGGTGGTCCACCACCACGTCGGCACCCCAGTTGTTGGGGTTGTCCTCTGGATGAATATAGCCGTAGCGCACGGCCGCCGTGCGAGTGCCGGCGTCGCGGCCAGACTCGATGTCGCGCAGGTCGTCGCCGACGAACAGTACCGTGGCCGGGTCCAGGTCCAGGGTCTTGCAGGCCAGGATCAGCGGCTCGGGGTCGGGTTTGCTGTTTTTTACATGGTCCGGGCAGATCAGCAGCGCCGAGCGCTCGGCCAGGCCCAGCTGCTGCATGATCGGTTCGGCGAAGCGCACCGGTTTGTTGGTGACCACGCCCCACAGCAGGTTGCCTTTCTCGATGTCGGCCAGCAGCTCGCCCATGCCGTCGAACAGCTTGCTGTGCACCGCGCAGTCGCGCTGGTAGCGCTCAAGGAACTCCAGGCGCAAGGCTTCGAAGCCTTCGGCTTCCGGGTCCATGGCGAACGTGGTGGCGACCATCGCCCGGGCACCGCCAGAGATCACGCCGCGGATCAGGTTGTCGTCAACGGCCGGCAGGCCGCGCTCGGCGAGCATGGCCTGGCAGATGGCGATGAAGTCCGGCGCCGTGTCGAGCAAGGTGCCGTCCATGTCGAAGAGTACTGCTCGCAAACGCATGCTTATTCCTCGCGCAGGGTCTGGATCATGTAGTTGACGTCGACGTCGCTGTTGAGCTTGTAGTGCTTGGTCAGCGGGTTGTAGGTCAGGCCGATGATGTCTTTCACTTGCAGGCCAGCGTCGCGGCTCCAGGCACCCAGCTCGGACGGGCGGATGAACTTCTTGAAGTCGTGGGTACCGCGCGGCAGCATCTTCAGGATGTACTCGGCGCCGACGATGGCCAGCATGTAGGCCTTGGGGTTGCGGTTGATGGTGGAGAAGAACACCTGGCCGCCCGGCTTGACCATGCGGTAGCAGGCGCGGATGACCGAGGATGGGTCGGGCACGTGCTCAAGCATTTCCAGGCAGGTGACCACGTCGAACTGTTCGGGCATTTCCTCGGCCAGGGCCTCGGCAGTGATCTGCCGGTACTCTACCTGTACGCCCGACTCCAGCTGGTGCAGCTGGGCAACGGCCAATGGCGCCTCGCCCATGTCGATACCGGTAACCGTGGCGCCGCGCAGGGCCATGGCTTCGCTGAGGATGCCGCCACCGCAACCCACGTCCAGCACCTTCTTGCCGGCCAGGCTGGCGCGCTCGTCGATCCAGTTGACGCGCAGCGGGTTGATTTCGTGCAGCGGCTTGAACTCGCTTTCGCGGTCCCACCAGCGGTGGGCCAGCGCTTCGAACTTGGCGATTTCGGCGCGGTCGACGTTGCTCATTGAACAGTCCTCTGAAACTTCGCAAAATTGCGCCGGAGTATACCCGAGCGCTTGGCCCCGAGGGTCGCTATAATCGCCGGCTTTTGATATCCGAACGACGGGGAGAGGCGATGCGCGAGCGACTTTTGGCGGCGGAGAAGGTGACCGGGATCCGCTGGCACGGCGGCATCTTGCACCTGCTCGACCAGCGCCTGCTGCCGTCTGAGGAGCGCTGGCTGGCCTGCGACAATGTCGCGCAGGTGGCAGCGGCGATCCGCGACATGGCCGTGCGCGGCGCCTCGGCCATCGGCATTGCCGCAGCCTACGGCCTGGTGCTGGCCCTGGAAGAGCGGTTGGCCGAAGGTGGCGACTGGGAAATAGACCTGGAAGAAGACTTCCTCAGCCTGGCCGAAGCGCGCCCTACTGCCGCCAATCTGTTCTGGGCGCTGAACCGCATGCGCGAGCGCCTGCAGCGCCTGCGCGCAGACGAAGACGTGCTGGCGGCGTTGGCGGCCGAAGCGGTGGCCATCCACGAAAGCGACCGTGAAGCCAACCTGACCATGGCCGAGTACGGCATCGAGCTGATCCGCCGCCACCAGGGCAACGCCCAGGCCCTGCTCACCTACGGCAGTGCCGGTGCCTTGGCCAGTGGTGGCTTCGGCACCGCGCTGGGGGTGATCCGCGCGGGCTACCTGGACGGCATGGTCGAGCGGGTGTATGCCGGCGAAACCCGGCCTTGGCTGCATGGCTCGCGGGTGACGGCCTGGGAGCTGGCCAACGAAGGCATCCCGGTGACCCTGTGCGCCGACTCGGCGCTGGCCCACCTGATGAAGACCAAGGGCATTACCTGGGTGGTGGTGGGCGCGGACTGCATCGCCGCGAACGGCGACATGGCCAGCAAGATCGGCACCTACCAACTGGCAGTCAGTGCCATGCACCATGGCGTGCGCTTCATGGTGGTGGCGCCCAGCACCAGTATCGACCTGAACCTGGCCACCGGCGAGGACATCCCGCTGGAAGAACGCGCTGCCGATGAGCTGCTGGACATCGGCGGTACCCGGGTGGCACCGGATGTCGAAGTGTTCAACCCGGTGTTCGATGTGACCCCGGCTGACCTGATCGACGTGATTGTGACCGAACGTGGCATTGTCGAGCGGCCGGATACCGCCAAATTGGCGCAGTTGATGTGCCGTAAGCGCCTGCACTGATATTTGTAGCGTCTGTGCCGGCTTCTTCGCGGGTGAACCCGCTCCTACAGGGGCATCACTGCCTTCAGGGCATGTGATATCCCTGTAGGAGCGGGTTCACCCGCGAAGAGGCCGGCACAGGCAACAAAAATTCAAGATTCAAACCCACTTCAGGCCACCCGCCACATCTCCCCACCGCCCCCGCCTTTGTGATAACATCCGGCAGTTTCCAAGACCGCCCATCACGGCGGCCTTCATTGCGCAGATCCATGGCACAACTCATTGATTTGTCGTAAGTCGTCGCACCCTTATGCGCTGCGGCGGCGAGCTTCGTTCGGCCCTTGATGGAGCTGCGAAGTTTCACCAGAAAAAGGAATCAGGCTTCTCATGGGCGAACTGGCCAAAGAAATCCTCCCGGTCAATATCGAAGACGAACTGAGACAGTCTTACCTCGACTACGCGATGAGCGTGATTGTCGGGCGAGCGCTGCCCGATGCGCGTGACGGCTTGAAGCCCGTGCATCGTCGCGTTCTCTATGCGATGAGCGAACTGGGCAACGACTGGAACAAACCGTACAAGAAATCCGCCCGTGTGGTCGGTGGCGTGATCGGTAAGTACCACCCGCACGGCGACACTGCGGTCTACGACACCATCGTGCGTATGGCCCAGCCGTTCTCGCTGCGCTACCTGCTGGTCGACGGCCAGGGCAACTTCGGCTCGGTGGACGGCGACAACGCCGCAGCCATGCGATACACCGAAGTGCGCATGACCAAGCTGGCCCACGAGCTGCTGGCCGACCTGCACAAGGAAACCGTCGACTGGGTGCCCAACTACGACGGCACCGAGCAGATTCCGGCGGTCATGCCGACCCGTATCCCGAACCTGCTGGTCAACGGCTCCAGCGGTATCGCCGTGGGCATGGCCACCAACATTCCGCCACACAACCTCGGTGAAGTCATCGACGGCTGCCTGGCGCTGATCGACAACCCGGAAGTCACCATCGATGAGCTGATGCAGTTCATCCCGGGGCCAGACTTCCCGACTGCCGGCATCATCAACGGCCGCCAGGGCATCATCGAGGCCTATCGCACCGGCCGTGGCCGCATCTACATGCGTGCCCGCTCCGAAATCGAAGACATCGACAAGGTTGGCGGCCGCCAGCAGATCGTCGTCACCGAGCTGCCGTACCAGCTGAACAAGGCGCGCTTGATCGAGAAGATCGCCGAGCTGGTCAAAGAGAAGAAAATCGAAGGCATCACCGAGCTGCGTGACGAGTCCGACAAGGACGGCATGCGCATCGTCATCGAGCTGCGTCGCGGCGAGGTGCCCGAGGTGGTGCTCAACAACCTCTACCAGCAAACCCAGCTGCAGAGCGTGTTCGGTATCAACGTGGTTGCCCTGGTCGACGGTCGCCCGCGCCTGCTCAACCTCAAGGACCTGCTCGAAGCGTTCGTCCGTCACCGCCGTGAAGTGGTGACCCGCCGTACCGTATTCGAGCTGCGCAAGGCCCGCGAGCGCGGCCACATCCTTGAAGGCCAGGCGGTTGCGCTGTCCAACATCGACCCGGTCATCGCCCTGATCAAGGCCTCGCCGACCCCGTCCGAAGCCAAGGAAGCCCTGGTGTCCACACCGTGGGAATCCAGTGCCGTGCAGGTCATGGTCGAGCGCGCAGGCGCCGACTCCTGCCGCCCTGAAGACCTGCCGGAGCAGTACGGCCTGCACGACGGCAAGTACTTCCTGTCGCCGGAGCAGGCCCAGGCCATTCTCGACCTGCGCCTGCACCGCCTGACCGGCCTGGAGCACGAGAAGCTGCTGGCCGAGTACCAGGAAATCCTCGAGCAGATCGGCGAGCTGATCCGCATCCTCAGCAGCGCCGAGCGCCTGATGGAAGTGATCCGCGAAGAGCTGGAAGCCATCCGCGCCGAGTACGGCGATGCCCGTCGCACCGAAATCCTCAATGCCAGCCACGACCTCAACTACGGCGACATGATCCCGGAAGAAGAGCGCGTGGTAACCATCTCCCACGGTGGTTATGCCAAGACCCAGCCATTGTCCGCTTACCAGGCCCAGCGCCGTGGCGGCAAAGGCAAGTCGGCGACCGGCGTGAAGGACGAGGACTACATCGAGCACCTGTTGGTCGCCAACAGCCACGCCACGCTGCTGTTGTTCTCCAGCAAGGGCAAGGTGTACTGGAAGAAGACCTACGAAATCCCTGAAGCGTCCCGCGCTGCCCGTGGTCGCCCGCTGGTCAACCTGCTGCCGCTGGAGGAGGGTGAGCGCATCACCGCCATGCTGCAGATCGACCTCGAAGCGCTGCAGCAGAACGCCGACCTCGACGAAGAGCTGGAAGACGCGGATGACACCGTGCTCGAAGGTGAGCTGGTAGAGGCTGAAGAAGTCGACGAAGAAGACGGCGACACCCCGGAGTGGGTGGCAGAGCCGACTGGCGCGTATATCTTCATGGCCACTGCCTCGGGTACCGTCAAGAAGACCCCGTTGGTGCAGTTCGCCCGTCCACGCTCCAACGGCCTGATCGCCCTGAAGCTGAAAGAAGGCGACACGCTGATTGCAGCGGCCATCACCGACGGCGCCAAGGAAGTCATGATGTTCTCCGACGCCGGCAAGGTCATTCGCTTTGCCGAGAGCGTAGTGCGTGAAATGGGCCGTACCGCCCGTGGCGTGCGCGGCATGAAGCTGGGCAAGGGCCAGCAGATCATTTCGATGCTGATCCCGGAATCCGGCTCGCAGATCCTCACCGCTTCCGAGCGTGGCTTTGGCAAGCGCACCCCGCTGTCCAAGTTCCCACGTCGCGGCCGTGGTGGCCAGGGCGTGATCGCCATGGGCACCAAAGGGCGTAATGGCTTGCTGATCGGCGCTATCCAGGTGCAGGAAGGCGAAGAGATCATGCTGATCTCCGACCAGGGCACGCTGGTGCGCACCCGGGTTGGCGAAGTGTCCAGTCTGAGCCGTAACACCCAGGGCGTTACCCTGATCAAGCTGGCCGCTGACGAAACATTGGTGGGCCTGGAGCGGATCCAGGAGCCGTCCGAGGACGAACTCGATGATGTGATCGAGGCGGACGAGGAGGGCGTCGAGGCCGAAGTGCCAGACAACGATGAAGCTGCAGGCGCCGAAGAGGCCCCGCAGGAGTAAGCAAGCGTAAAACCCGAACGGGGCGACCAAGGTCGCCCCGTTTGACTGATAACTGCAGGCAACGCCTGGCCCGGAAGAGGCGGGCTGCTCTTTGTAGGAGCAGCCTTGTGCTGCGAATGGGGCGCGAAGCGGCCCCAGGATTTCAGCGTCAATGCGTGGATTTGCCGGGGCCGCTGTGCGGCCCATTCGCAGCACAAGGCTGCTCCTACAAAGAGCAGTGCGTGGCATGCAACAACGAATTTGTACCATTTGGCAGAGCGAGAGTGGATGTGAGCAAACGAGCCTTTAACTTCTGCGCAGGCCCTGCCGCGCTTCCTGACGCTGTCTTGCAGCGCGCCCAGGCCGAAATGCTGGACTGGCGTGGCAAGGGCTTGTCGGTGATGGAAATGAGCCATCGCAGCGACGACTACGTGGCCATCGCCGAAAAGGCCGAGCAGGACCTGCGTGACCTGCTGTCCGTCCCCTCCAACTACAAGGTGCTGTTCCTGCAGGGCGGCGCCAGCCAGCAGTTCGCCGAAATCCCGCTGAACCTGCTGCCGGAGAGCGGCACCGCCGACTACGTCGAGACCGGTATCTGGTCGAAAAAGGCCATCGAGGAAGCGCGTCGCTTCGGCAACATCAACGTCGCCGCCAGTGCCAAGCCCTACGACTACCTGGCCATTCCGGGTCAGAACGAGTGGAAGCTGACCAAGAACGCTGCCTACGTGCACTATGCGTCCAACGAGACCATCGGTGGCTTGCAGTTTGACTGGGTGCCCGAGACCGGTGACGTGCCGCTGGTGGTCGACATGTCGTCTGACATCCTCTCGCGCCCGATCGACGTGTCGCAGTACGGCCTGATCTACGCCGGTGCGCAGAAGAACATCGGCCCAAGCGGCCTGGTGGTGGTGATCGTGCGTGAAGACCTGCTGGGCCACGCCCGCAGCAGCTGCCCGACCATGCTCGACTACAAGGTCTCGGCCGACAACGGCTCGATGTACAACACCCCGGCCACCTACTCCTGGTACCTCTCGGGCCTGGTGTTCGAGTGGCTGAAAGAGCAGGGTGGCGTCGACGCCATGGAGCAGCGCAACCGCGCCAAGAAAGACCGCCTGTACGGCTTCATCGACAACAGCGAGTTCTACACCAACCCGATCAGCGTCAACGCCCGTTCGTGGATGAACGTGCCATTCCGCCTGGCTGACGAGCGCCTGGACAAGGCCTTCCTCGCCGGTGCCGACGCGCGCGGCCTGCTCAACCTCAAGGGCCATCGCTCGGTAGGCGGCATGCGCGCTTCCATCTACAACGCCCTGGGCCTGGAGGCGGTAGAAGCGCTGGTGGGCTACATGGCTGAATTCGAGAAGGAGCACGGCTGATGTCCGAACAGGAGCTCAAGGCGCTGCGCGTACGCATCGACAGCCTCGACGAGAAAATCCTCGAGCTGATCAGCGACCGCGCCCGTTGCGCCGAAGAAGTTGCCCGGGTCAAGACCGCCTCGCTGAAAGAAGGCGAGAAGCCGGTGTTCTACCGCCCCGAGCGTGAAGCAGCCGTGCTCAAGCGCGTGATGGAGCGCAACAAGGGTCCATTGGGCAACGAAGAAATGGCGCGGCTGTTCCGCGAAATCATGTCGTCGTGCCTGGCCCTGGAAGAGCCGCTGAAAATCGCCTACCTCGGCCCAGAAGGTACCTTCACCCAGGCTGCGGCCATGAAGCACTTCGGCCATGCGGTAATCAGCCGGCCGATGGCGGCCATCGACGAAGTGTTCCGTGAAGTGGCGGCCGGTGCCGTCAACTTCGGTGTGGTGCCGGTGGAAAACTCCACCGAAGGTGCGGTCAGCCACACGCTGGACAGCTTCCTTGAGCACGACATGGTGATTTGCGGCGAAGTCGAGCTGCGTATCCACCACCACCTGCTGGTGGGCGAGAGCACCAAGACCGACAGCATCACCCGCATCTACTCCCACGCCCAGTCCCTGGCCCAGTGCCGCAAGTGGCTGGACGCGCACTACCCGAACGTGGAGCGCGTGGCGGTTTCGAGCAATGCCGAGGCGGCCAAACGGGTCAAGGGTGAGTGGAATTCGGCGGCGATCGCCGGCGATATGGCAGCCAACCTGTACGGGTTGACCCGCCTGGCCGAAAAGATCGAAGACCGCCCGGACAACTCCACGCGCTTCCTGATGATCGGTAACCAGGAAGTGCCGCCGACTGGCGACGACAAGACTTCCATCATCGTTTCGATGAGCAACAAGCCGGGTGCGCTGCATGAGCTGCTGGTACCGTTCCATGAGAACGGCATCGACCTGACCCGCATCGAGACCCGCCCGTCGCGCAGCGGCAAGTGGACCTACGTGTTCTTCATCGACTTCGTTGGCCACCACCGCGACCCGCTGATCAAAGCGGTGCTTGAGCAGATCAGCCAGGAAGCTGTGGCGCTGAAGGTGCTGGGCTCTTATCCAAAGGCGGTGCTTTGATTTGAGAGGGTTGGGGTCGCTTCGCGCCCCATCGCGACACAAGGCCGCTCCTACAGATACCGCGCAAGCGTTGCCATTGTGTGGTACCTGCGCAAGGGCAATCTACAGGTTCGCACGGTCCCTGTAGGAGCGGCCTTGTGTCGCGATGGGCTGCAAAGCAGCCCCAATGGCCCTCACAGGCTGTCTAGATTTCTGAACAGGGTTCGCACCAGTGGTAAAAGCAGCAAAAACCAAACCCGCACCAATCATCAACCGCCTGGTCGTGGTCGGCCTCGGCCTGATCGGTGGCTCGTTCGCCAAGGGCCTGCGTGAAAGCGGCCTGTGCCGCGAAGTGGTCGGTGTCGATCTGGACGCCCCCTCGCGCAAGCAGGCCGTGGCCCTGGGCGTGGTCGACCGCTGCGAAGAAGACCTCGCCGCAGCCTGCGTCGGCGCTGATGTCATCCAGCTGGCCGTGCCGATCCTGGCCATGGAAAAAGTCCTGGCACGCCTGGCCCAACTCGACCTGGGCGATGCAATCATCACCGACGTCGGCAGCGCCAAGGGCAACGTCGTGCGTGAGGCGCGAGCCGTCTTCGGTGAGCGCCTGCCGCGCTTCGTTCCCGGCCACCCCATCGCCGGTTCCGAGCAGAGCGGGGTAGAGGCCTCCAACGCCACCCTGTTCCGCCGGCACAAGGTCATCCTTACGCCGCTGGCAGAAACCGACCCGGCCGCGCTGGCCCTGGTCGACCGCCTGTGGCGCGCTTTGGATGCCGATGTCGAGCACATGCCGGTCGAGCGCCATGACGAAGTGCTGGCCGCCACCAGCCACCTGCCGCACTTGCTGGCCTTTGGCCTGGTCGATTCGCTGGCCAAGCGCAATGAAAACCTTGAGATCTTCCGGTACGCTGCGGGTGGCTTCCGCGATTTTACAAGAATCGCCGGCAGCGACCCGACCATGTGGCACGACATCTTCCTCGCCAACCGCGATGCTGTCCTGCGCACACTTGATACATATCGCAGTGATCTCGACGCCTTGCGCGACGCGATCGCTGAAGGGGACGGGCACCAGCTGCTGGGTGTATTCACCCGCGCTCGGGTGGCCCGCGAGCATTTCAGTAAAATCCTGGCCCGCCGGGCCTATGTGGACGCTATGAACGCCAACGATCTGATTTTCCTGGCCCAACCGGGTGGCCGCCTGAACGGGCGGATCCGTGTACCGGGCGACAAGTCGATTTCCCACCGCTCGATCATGCTCGGCTCGCTGGCCGAGGGCACCACCGAGGTCGAAGGCTTCCTCGAAGGTGAAGACGCGCTGGCGACCCTGCAGGCATTCCGTGACATGGGTGTGGTCATCGAAGGCCCCAACCACGGTCGCGTGACCATTCACGGCGTTGGCCTGCACGGCCTCAAGCCGCCACCCGGGCCGCTGTACGTGGGTAACTCCGGTACCTCGATGCGCCTGCTGTCGGGCCTGTTGGCCGGCCAGTCGTTCGACGTGACCATGACCGGCGACGCCTCGCTGTCCAAGCGCCCGATGAACCGTGTGGCCAACCCGCTGCGTGAAATGGGTGCCGTGGTCGAGACCGGCCCGGAAGGCCGCCCGCCGCTGACCATCCGCGGTGGCCACAAGCTCAAGGGGCTGACCTACACGCTGCCAATGGCCAGCGCCCAGGTCAAATCCTGCCTGCTGCTGGCTGGCCTGTACGCCGAAGGCAAGACCACCGTCACCGAGCCTGCACCTACCCGTGACCACACCGAACGCATGCTGCGCGGCTTTGGCTACTCGGTCGAAAGCAATGGCCCGGTGGCTTCGTTGCAGTCCGGTGGCAAGCTGACCGCCACCCGTATCGAAGTGCCGGCCGACATTTCCTCGGCAGCGTTCTTCCTGGTGGCTGCGTCCATCGCCGAAGGCTCAGAGCTGGTGCTGGAACATGTCGGCATCAACCCGACCCGTACCGGTGTAATCGACATCCTGCGCCTGATGGGCGGTGACATCACCCTGGAAAACCAGCGTGAAGTCGGCGGCGAGCCGGTGGCTGACCTGCGCGTGCGCGGTGCCAAGCTGAAAGGTATCGACATCCCTGAAGCGCTGGTGCCGCTGGCCATCGACGAGTTCCCGGTACTGTTCGTTGCCGCCGCCTGCGCCGAAGGGCGTACCGTGCTGCGTGGCGCCGAAGAGCTGCGGGTGAAGGAGTCCGACCGTATCCAGGTCATGGCCGACGGCCTGATCACCCTGGGTATCAAGTGCGAGCCGACCCCGGACGGCATCATCATCGACGGCGGCCAGCTGGGTGGTGGTGAAGTGCATGGTCACGGTGACCACCGCATTGCCATGGCCTTCAGCGTCGCCTCGCTGCGCGCCAGCGCGCCGATCCGCATCCATGACTGCGCCAACGTCGCCACCTCGTTCCCCAACTTCCTGGCGCTGTGCGCCGAAGTCGGCATCCGCGTGGCAGAAGAGGGCAAGTCGTGAGTTCGCTGGCACCGGTTATCACTATCGACGGGCCAAGCGGCTCGGGCAAGGGTACAGTCGCCGGCTTGCTGGCCCGCGAGCTGGGTTGGAAGCTGCTGGACTCCGGCGCGCTGTACCGCTTGCTGGCGTTCAACGCCAGCAACCACGGCGTCGACCTGACCAACGAAGAGCTGCTGACCAAGCTTGCCGCCCATCTGGATGTGCAGTTCATCGCTGCCGAGCCCGGTAAGCTGCAACAGATCATCCTTGAGGGTGAGGACGTCAGTAACGTCATCCGCACCGAAACCGTCGGCGCCGGTGCGTCGATGGTTGCCTCGCTGCCAGCCGTGCGTGATGCGCTGCTGGTGCGTCAGCGCGAGTTCCGCGAGGCACCGGGCCTGATTGCTGACGGTCGCGACATGGGTACCGTGGTGTTCCCGGACGCGCCGTTGAAGGTTTTCCTCACTGCCAGCGCAGAGGAGCGGGCACGTCGCCGCTACCTGCAGTTGAAGGGCAAGGGCGAAGATGTTAGTCTGTCGAGTCTGCTGGATGAGATTCGTGCGCGTGATGAGCGCGACACCCAGCGTGCAGTGGCCCCGCTGAAACCAGCGGCCGATGCCATTCAGTTGGACTCTACCGAGTTGTCCATCGAGCAGGTGTTGGAACGTATCAGGAGCGAGATCGCCCAGCGCGACCTTCTCTGATAGCCAGGAGAGCAGGCAGGTTCACCAGTCAACGTCTTGCCGGCTTTCCTTTACTTAAAACAGACCCACATTGTCTGGAATGTGGCGAGGGGCGTTTGTTTCGCCCGAATCTACAGGAATTAAAATGAGCGAAAGCTTTGCAGAACTCTTTGAAGAAAGCCTGAAAACCCTCAATCTTCAGCCGGGTGCGATCATCACCGGTATCGTTGTCGACATCGACGGCGACTGGGTTACCGTACACGCTGGCCTGAAGTCCGAGGGTGTCATCCCGCTCGAGCAGTTCTACAACGAAGCTGGCGAACTGACCATCAAGGTCGGTGACGAAGTTCACGTTGCGCTGGACGCGGTCGAAGACGGCTTTGGCGAAACCAAACTGTCCCGTGAAAAAGCCAAGCGCGCCGAGTGCTGGATTGTTCTGGAAGCAGCTTTCGCCGCCGAAGAAGTGGTCAAGGGCGTTATCAACGGTAAGGTTAAAGGCGGCTTCACTGTCGACGTTAACGGCATCCGTGCGTTCCTGCCGGGCTCCCTGGTTGATGTCCGCCCAGTGCGCGACACCACCCACCTGGAAGGCAAAGAGCTGGAATTCAAGGTCATCAAGCTGGACCAGAAGCGCAACAACGTTGTCGTTTCCCGTCGCAGCGTGCTGGAAGCCGAGAACTCCGCCGAGCGCGAAGCCCTGCTGGAAACCCTGCAGGAAGGCCAGCAAGTCAAAGGTATCGTCAAGAACCTCACCGACTACGGCGCATTCGTGGACCTGGGCGGTATCGACGGCCTGCTGCACATCACCGACATGGCTTGGAAGCGCATCAAGCACCCATCGGAAATCGTTAACGTTGGCGACGAAGTCGACGTACGCGTTCTGAAGTTCGACCGTGAGCGCAACCGCGTTTCGCTGGGTCTGAAGCAGATGGGCGAAGATCCGTGGGTAGCTATCACTGCCCGTTACCCAGAAGGTACTCGCGTACAAGCTCGCGTTACCAACCTGACCGACTACGGCTGCTTCGCTGAGCTGGAAGAAGGCGTTGAAGGTCTGGTACACGTTTCCGAAATGGACTGGACCAACAAGAACATCCACCCGTCGAAAGTCGTTCAGGTTGGCGACGAAGTGGAAGTCATGGTTCTGGACATCGACGAAGAGCGTCGTCGTATCTCCCTGGGCATCAAGCAGTGCAAGTCCAACCCATGGGAAGACTTCTCCGGCCAGTTCAACAAGGGTGACAAGATCACCGGTACCATCAAGTCGATCACCGACTTCGGTATCTTCATTGGTCTGGACGGCGGCATCGACGGCCTGGTTCACCTGTCCGACATCTCCTGGAACGAAACCGGCGAAGAAGCCGTACGTCGTTTCAAGAAGGGCGACGAGCTGGAAACCGTCATCCTGTCGGTCGACCCAGAGCGCGAGCGCATCTCCCTGGGCATCAAGCAGCTGGAAGACGATCCGTTCTCCAACTTCGTTGCTGTCAATGACAAGGGCGCTATCGTCAAGGGCATCGTGAAAGAAGTTGACGCCAAAGGCGCCATCGTCACCCTGGCCGACGACATCGAAGCTACTCTGAAAGCTTCCGAAATCAGCCGTGACCGCGTTGAAGACGCGCGTAACGTTCTGAAGGAAGGCGAAGAGATCGAAGCCAAGATCATCAGCGTTGACCGCAAATCCCGCGTTATCAGCCTGTCGATCAAATCGAAAGACGACGCTGAAGAGCGTGAAGCCATCCAGAGCCTGAAAAACGCTCCGGAAGCGGCTGCCGACACCACCATGGCTGCGCTGCTGCGCGAAGCAATGGCCAAGCAGAACTAAGTTCTGTTTGATCGGTAAAAAAAAAGCGACCCTCGGGTCGCTTTTTTTTTATGCTGAAAGAAGGCCATGTCGAGGGATCGTGTGATGCTGATTTTCGGCGATGTCATGGAAGGTCGGGGGCGCGATAACAATTTCCTGATTATCAGGCTGCTAGCGGCAATCGCCGTGGTGGTGGGGCATTCCTTTGCGCTCTCCTACCTGGAGTGCCTGAGTTGCACCGACCCGGGCCTGCAGCTGGGGATGCCGGTGCCCGTTCATAGCCTGGGCGTGGAGGTGTTCTTCATGGTCAGCGGGTTTTTGATCGCTGCCAGTGGCGAAAAGAACAGCGCCAAAGACTTCTACCTGGCCCGTGCATTACGGATCTTGCCAGGCTTGCTGGTCTGCCTGTTGCTCATGGCCTTTGTGCTGGGGCCTATCGTTACCTCGCTGCCGCTTTCTGAGTATTTTTCCCAGCGCCAGGTTTACAGGTACGTCTACAGTCCGCTGCTGGTTTTCAAGGATGCCCAGTTCCTGTTGCCTGGTGTGGGCTTTACCCCGCGCTTCTATGGGGCCTCGGTGAATGGCAGCTTGTGGACCATTCCGTTGGAAATGCGCATGTACGTGGTGCTGTGGGTGCTGGTGCTGGTGGCCAAGGTTTGCCGCTGGCCGCTGGCGGGGCTCACGCTTGCGGCGCTGGCGATTGCGCTGGGGTTGTACACCTTGCATCCAGCCTTTGCGGAGTACCCGTTCAAGCTGGTGGTGTGTTTCCTGGCGGGGGCGACGTTCTATGCGTGGCGAGCGGTGATCCCGTATAGCCGGTGGCTGTTGTTTGCCTGTGTTGCGTTGTTCTTGGTGGCCAAGGGTGGGCGCTTTGAGGTGTTTGCGTTTGCCCTGCTGACGTTGTACGGCACGTTGTACGTTGCGTATTGCCCGCCGTTGAAGCTGCCTGCGTTTGTGCAGGATTACTCGTACGGTATCTACCTGTATGCATTCCCGATTCAGCAGGTGTTGGCAATGGCGATGCCCTCGGCCGGGCCTTACTGGTTGATGCTGGCTGCCGTGCCGGCGTCATGTTTTGCCGGGTATGTGTCGTGGGAGCTGGTCGAGAAACCTGCCCTGGCCATGAAAAAGCGCTTTTCCCCGGCGAGCTCTCGGCGGCAATTGGCTTAGTCGCCAATTCAAGCCATGCGCTGTCCTTGTAGGAGCGGCTTCAGCCGCGAACACCGGCAAAGCCGGTGCCACCCACCGTGTCGCCTGTTTCGCGGGTGAACCCGCTCCCACAGCAGGTTTCAGGCTTACGCTGTGCCGGCGTAGGAGCGGCTTCAGCCGCGAACACCGGCAAAGCCGGTGCCACCCACCACATCGCCTGCTTCGCGGGTGAACCCGCTCCCACAGATACTGCGCAGGTTTCAGGCTTACGCTGTGCCGGCGTAGGAGCGGCTTCAGCCGCGAACACCGGCAAAGCGGTGCCATCCACCGTGTC
This sequence comes from Pseudomonas sp. NPDC089392, assembly GCF_044749595.1. Taxonomy (NCBI): domain Bacteria; kingdom Pseudomonadati; phylum Pseudomonadota; class Gammaproteobacteria; order Pseudomonadales; family Pseudomonadaceae; genus Pseudomonas; species Pseudomonas sp. NPDC089392. The sequence goes on along the minus strand of NZ_JBIVIF010000041.1, from coordinate 29,526 downwards.
GCCTGCTTCGCGGGCACGCCCGCTCCCACAGGGATTGCGCTGGCTTCAAGTTGACGCTGTACCTGTGGGAGCGGCTTTAGCCGCGAAGAATCCAGCGCGGTGCATGGCACCGGCTGCGCCGGTGTTCGCCGGCCCTGCCAACGCCCGCCGGCTAGACCATTCTTGTAAAACTTCAATCTTGAATTTTTTTATTAAGTCAAGAACCACTCTGTTCAAATCCCTCCCAGCGTGCTACAAACTGGTTAAGCAATGATCTAGCTGCTTGATAACGAAGGGAAAAATATGACGAAGTCGGAGCTGATCGAACGTATTGTCACCCATCAGGGGCTGCTCTCGTCCAAGGACGTGGAGCTGGCCATCAAGACCATGCTTGAGCAGATGTCACAATGCCTTGCCACCGGCGATCGCATCGAGATCCGCGGTTTTGGCAGCTTCTCGCTGCACTATCGCGCACCGCGTGTGGGCCGTAACCCGAAGACTGGCCAGTCGGTCAGCCTTGAAGGCAAGTTCGTGCCGCACTTCAAGCCCGGCAAAGAGTTGCGCGACCGGGTCAATGAAGACGAGCATGAAGAGGCCCACACCTGATTCCACAAGGAGCAATCTGATGCGTAACCTCAAGCGCGCCCTGGCGGCGGTATTCGTGCTGCTGTTGGCGGCTGTGGTGCTGTTCTTCGTGCTGGAGAACCAGCAAACCGTGTCGTTGGTCCTGTTCGGCTGGGCAGCACCGGCCATGCCGGTTGCCGTAGTGGTGCTGGCCGCCCTGGTCATTGGCCTGGCAGTCGGGCCGTTGCTGGGTGCCTACGGTGTGCAGCGCAGCAAGCGCAAGATCAAGGCTTCTGCCCGCCAGGCGGCACTGAGCGGTAACTAAAGAAAATTCCTACGTCTCTCTAGGAAAGGCTCGCCTATACGCCGGCTGACTGTCGTGGAGTAATAGCCCACTTCATTTTCAGCCCTGGTGAGTGTGCGTAGCATGGAATATCCCTGTCTTTCCCATCACGGCGGTACCCGGGGCGTCACCGGGTCCTGTCACCAGTTGCACCTGGACCCGTCCACCAGCTTGCTGGTCGACTGCGGTGTGGAACAGGGCGCCGATGCGCTGCCCGGTTCAGAGTCCGCCGCTCTTGGTTTTGATATCCAGGGCACCCGGGCGCTGATCATTACCCATGTGCACCTCGACCACGTCGGCCGCATACCCGCTTTGCTGGCGGCGGGCTACCGGGGCCCGATATTCTGCAGCGAGCCTTCTGCCAGGCTGCTTCCGCTGGTGCTGGAAGACGCCTACAAGCTAAGCATCAGTCCGGAGCCTGCTCATGTGGCGCGGTATCTTGAGTTTGTTGAAGGGTTGATTGTGCCCTTGCCGTTCGAGCAGTGGCATGACGTTGTCCTTGAGCCGGGTCTGGAATGCCGTATTCGCCTTCAGCGTGCAGGGCACCTGCTGGGTTCGGCTTATGTCGAGTGCGACCTGCTGCTTGGGCAGGCAAACACCCGCTACGTGTTTTCAGGTGACCTGGGCCGTTCCGTCAACCCTTTGCTGCGTCCGCTCCAGCCCCCGGAGCGGGCCGATGTGCTCGTGCTGGAAAGCACCTACGGTGACCGCTTGCACCCAGTGGCTGGCGATCGTCAGCAACAGTTGGAGGCCGCAATCGATCGTGCCCTGGCAGACAAGGGCGCCATTCTCATCCCGGCATTCAGCCTGGGGCGTACGCAGGAACTGCTGTACGAGCTGGAAGATATTCTGCATCGCAAGGCATTGTTGGGTGATTCAGCCCAATCGACCGGAGGTGATCCCTTCGAATGGTCCCAATTGCCCATTATTCTGGACTCGCCATTGGCCCAGCGTATCACTGGCGTATACCGGGAATTGCATGCGTTCTGGAACGAAGAGGCGAGGGCGCGGCTTGCTGAAGGGCGTGACCCGCTCGGGTTCAACCAGCTGATCTGCGTTGATAGCCATGCCAAGCACCAGCAAGTGGTCAATTACCTCAAGAGCACCGGGCGCCCGGCAATCGTCATCGCTGGCAATGGCATGTGTTCGGGTGGGCGCATCGTCAATTACCTCAAGGCCATGCTCGGTGATTCGCGCCATGAGGTGCTGTTCGTGGGGTATCAGGCCAAGGGCACGCCAGGGGCGGTTATCCAGGCCTGTGAAGGTGTGCAGGGTTTTGTGCAGGTCGACCTGGATGGGCAGATGTATGGTATCCATGCCAAAGTGATGAGCCTGGGTGGGTACTCGGCACATGCGGATCAGGAGGGGCTGGTTGCCTTCGCTACAGCAAGCAAACCTGCCAAGGTGATCCTTGTTCACGGTGAGGCAAAAGCGAAGAAAATGCTGAGAAACGTCCTTGAGCAAGCGTTTGCGCGCCAAGGTAGAGTCCCCTCAGTACTCATGCCTTCCTGACCGTTCAGCGCCTCATATTGGGCTTGAGATGAAACTGAGGAACATCTGGCATCATTATCGTTCTAACCCCTCCTACGTTTTTCGAATCAGCCACGTTTGCCTGCGCGAGAGCAATCGTGTACAGATAGCAGAATGACGCAACGCTTCAGGGAGTCGGTACGGCGCGTGTGGCAGTCAAAGCTTCAATGATGTTAGACGGATCTCAGGATAATCAGAATAAATGCTTAGTGAACCTCAACGCCCTCAGCGTAACGATGAAATTGAACTTTTTGACTTGATCCAAGGTGTCTGGCGCCAGAAGCTATGGGTTGGACTTGTCGCTGCTCCCATTGTGGCGGCGGGTGTTGCATACGCGTTGCTGGCTACGCCGGTCTATGAGGCGAAATTATTTGTCGAGCCGCCGACACAAAACGACATCGCGCAGCTGAATTTCGGTCGTGGGGGAGACTCCGGCCTAGCGCCTATTACTGTGAAAGAGGTTTACGAGACACACCTGCAGGCTTTGCAGTCGGAATCTGTACGTAACAAATTTTTCCGTGATGTGTATTTTCCGAGCGTGAGCGAAGAGCGCCGTAATGGTTCGCGCAATGGTTTGTACAGCGACTTTAACAAAGTGCTTACGGTAGCCCCGGCAGGCAAGGGGTCATCCACTCGTTATGCAGTTACTGTAGCGGTATCCGACCCTCAGCAGGCGGCGAAGTGGGTGGTGGCTTTTAACGAGCTTGCTGCAGAAAGCGCAAAGCGCGAGATGCTGGAAAGTAACCGCAGTGACATGTTGATCAAGGCAGATAACCTGCAAAACCAGATCGACGGTGCTCAACGTAGCGCGCGTAAGGAGAGAGAGGACCGTATCACCCAGTTGAAAGAGGCCTTGGCTGTTGCAAAGTCTGTTGGGCTTGAGAAGCCACCGCTGATTGCGGAGCCGCTGTCAGCCCAGGTTTCTGCAGCAATGGGTGGGTCTTTGACCTACATGCGCGGTAGTAAAGCACTTGAGGCTGAAATTGCTACGCTCGAAGCCCGCGCATCTGATGAGCCGTTTATCGAAGGGTTGCGTCCAAGGCAAGAAAAAGTAACTTTTTATCGTGAACTCAAGCTTGACCCGTCGGTAATTCAGGTGTTCGAACAGGACGGTGCAGTCGAAGTGCCTGATCAGCCGATCAAGCCGAAAAAGTCACTTATTGTATTGCTTAGTTTGGTTTTGGGGCTTGGTGCTGGGTTCGTGGTTGCAGTCGCCAAGGATTTGTGGAGCAGGCGCGGAGCGTCGGTGCGTTAATTAGCAAGCTTAGTATTGTTTTTTGCCCCGCGTCCTCCATCGCTGCGCGGATGCAGGCGCCGGTAGCTCAGATTACCGAGACGGTGTACTGTTGCGGGGCATGAGCTCGCGGGTGTTTTGCGAGCTCCCTGTTTTAGTAGCTGTCTGCGACGGAACACGGCGCGTTGAGCGCCGGACGTCGTACTGTACTGGGCTGGAGTTTATCCAGCCATTGGGTGACACGGACATTTTTAGCACCCCGTCTCCTGCCGTGCGCGCAGGCGGGTAATATAAAAGGGTGAGTTGCGCGATATGACTGATATCAAGAAACAGGCGGTTGAGAAGTTCAAGAGCAAAACGGCCTTGGTCGGTATTGTCGGGCTCGGCTATGTTGGCCTGCCCCTGATGCTGCGTTACAACGCTATTGGCTTCAGGGTGTTGGGTATTGATATTGATGAAGTAAAAGTTGATCGGCTCAATGCGGGTCAAAGTTATATCGAACATATCTCCGCTGAAAAAATTTCCGACGCCCGCCAGACCGGGTTTGAAGCAACTACAGATTTCAGTCGCGCGGCCGAGTGTGATGCGCTCATTCTTTGTGTACCCACACCGCTTAACAAGTACCGCGAACCGGACATGAGCTTCGTCATCAACACGACGGATGCAATCAAACCGTACCTGCGTGCGGGGCAAGTCGTCTCGCTGGAAAGTACCACCTACCCCGGCACAACCGAAGAGGAGCTGCTGCCTCGTGTGCAGGAAGGCGGCTTGACGGTAGGCGAAAATATCTTCCTGGTCTATTCGCCAGAGCGTGAAGACCCGGGGAACGTGAACTTTGAGACGCGCACGATCCCAAAGGTCATTGGCGGCCATACACCAAGCTGCCTGGAGGTCGGTATTGCCCTCTACGATCAGGCGATCGACCACGTCGTTCCGGTCAGTTCGACCAAAGCGGCCGAAATGACCAAGCTGCTTGAGAACATACACCGTGCGGTGAATATCGGCTTGGTCAACGAAATGAAAATTGTCGCTGATCGAATGGGCATCGACATCTTCGAAGTGGTGGACGCGGCAGCGACCAAGCCCTTCGGTTTCACTGCCTATTACCCAGGCCCGGGCCTTGGCGGGCACTGCATTCCGATCGATCCGTTCTACCTGACCTGGAAAGCCCGTGAATACGGCGTGAATACCCGTTTCATCGAGCTGTCCGGTGAAGTCAACCAGGCCATGCCAGAGTATGTCCTGAGCAAACTGATGGACGGGTTGAACAATGCTGGCAAAGCCTTGAAAGGCAGCCGGATCCTTGTACTGGGCATCGCGTACAAGAAGAACGTCGACGATATGCGCGAATCGCCTTCGGTGGAGATCATGGAGTTGATCCAGGCGAAGGGTGGTGTCGTGGCCTACAGCGACCCCCATGTACCTGTCTTCCCCCGGATGCGCGAGCACCATTTCGATCTCAGCAGCGAGCCGCTGACCGCAGACAACCTTGCCAGCTTTGATGCCGTGGTACTTGCCACGGATCACGACAGGTTCGACTACGCATTGATCGAGGCGCGGGCGAAACTGATCGTCGATAGCCGTGGCAAGTACCGCACTCCGGCGGCTCATATCATCAAGGCTTGAGCCCGCGGAGAGCCCTGACGCTCCGCCCGGCCAGCTGCCGGGCGGTTTCACTGTTTTCGAAGGAAGCACCATGAAGAATTTCGCTCTGATCGGCGCAGCTGGTTACATTGCCCCTCGACACATGCGCGCCATCAAGGACACCGGCAACCGCCTGGTTTCCGCCTACGACATCAATGACTCGGTCGGGATCATCGACAGCATCTCGCCTCAAAGTGAGTTTTTCACCGAGTTCGAATTTTTCCTCGAGCACGCCCATACCCTGAAGCGTGACGCGGCGACTGCGCTGGATTACGTTTCCATTTGCTCGCCAAACTACTTGCACTACCCGCACATCGCAGCTGGCCTGCGCCTGGGTTGTGATGTCATCTGCGAAAAGCCACTGGTGCCAACCCCGGAAATGCTCGATCAGCTTTCGCTCATCGAGCAGGAAACCGGCAAGCGCCTGTACAACATCCTGCAGTTGCGCCATCACCAGGCGATCATCAACCTGAAGGACAAGGTGGCGGCCGAGAACCGTGACCACAAGTACGAAGTCGACCTCACCTACATCACTTCGCGCGGCAAGTGGTACCTGAAGAGCTGGAAAGGTGACCCGCGCAAGTCTTTTGGGGTGGCAACCAACATCGGTGTGCACTTCTACGACATGTTGCATTTCATCTTCGGAAAGCTGCAGCGCAACGTCGTGCATTACTCGTCGGAGCACAAGGCTGCCGGTTACCTCGAATACGAAAAAGCGCGCGTGCGTTGGTTCCTCTCCGTCGATGCGAATGATCTGCCCGAGTCCGTCAAAGGTAAAAAGCCAACCTACCGGTCAATCACGGTGGATGGCGAAGAAATGGAGTTTTCCGAAGGCTTTACCGACCTGCACACCACCAGCTATGAAGAAATCCTCGCCGGGCGGGGTTACGGCATCGAAGACGCACGCCACTGCGTGGAGACCGTAAACGTTATTCGCAGCGCACCTATGGTTCAGGCCAAAGACAACGAGGCGCATCCGTTTGTGCTAAGTCTGGCGCGCTGAAATCTCGTGATACCGGCGGCCGTGAGGTCGCCCGTTTCCTCGCTGGGCAAATGTTTTCAAGGTCTTGGGTAGCGTGTTTAACAATAACGAAATATCGCTGAAGACATCGAGCTCGCCATCACCGAGCAAGGATATCCGCCTGGATGTTCAAGGGCTGCGAGCGGTAGCAGTCCTTGCCGTGCTTGCATACCACATGAATAGCTCATGGCTCCTGTCGGGGTATGTTGGCGTAGATGTCTTTTTCGTCATTTCGGGTTTCATCATCACGGCTTTGCTAACGGAGCCGGGGCGCAAGATCCATCTGCCGTCGTTCTACGTAAACCGCATCAAGCGAATTATTCCGGCGTACGCCATCATGCTGGCGATTGTCAGCGTGGTGTCGGCCATCCTGTTTCTAAGCGCTGATTTCGAGTTTTTTCGCCAGAGCGTGAAGTCGGCAGCCCTTTTTACCAGTAACCAGTACTTTGCGGATTTCGGCAGTTATTTTGCCCCTCGCGCAGAGGAGCTGCCCCTGCTGCATACCTGGTCGCTCGCGATCGAGATGCAGTTCTATCTGTTCTTCCCCCTGTTGCTGCTGTGCCTGCCGCGTTCCTGGCGTTTACCGGCCCTGTCGCTGTTCGCAGCGGGTCTGTTCATATGGAGCGGCATCAGGGTCTCGGGCGGTGAAGCCGCTCGCGCGTATTTTTCGCTGCTTGCCCGTATGCCTGAGTTCCTGCTTGGCGGGGTGGTCGCGCTTGGCCTTCGGCATCGAGAGATACCTGCACAGCTTTCGGTGATGTTCGGCCTGCTTGGCGCAGCCTTGCTTGCTGTCAGCTTCGTCCTGATTGATAAAGCGCAGTTCCCCGGTTATTGGTCGGTCTTGCCCTGCGTCGGGGCTGCGCTGGTGATCGCTGCGCGACGCGGCCCGGTCAACAGGTTGCTGTCCACTCCTGTGCTGGTGTGGGTTGGCGGTATTTCCTATTCCCTGTACCTGTGGCACTGGCCGGTTTTGGCGTTCATTCGCTATTACGTAGGGCGGTACGAGTTGAACGTGGGATGGCTGTTCGTTGCATTGGTCGCCTCGTTCGCCCTGGCGTGGCTTTCCTATCGATTTGTCGAGCAACCGGCTCGCAAGTTGTCGGGTGCTCGACGTTTGGCTCCCAGTTTTGCGCTGGCTGCGGCCGGGATTGCCTCGATTGTCTTGCTGAGTGCCAGGTTGAACCCGCTGATTGTTTCGCCGGTGCCTCTGGAGCAAGCTCGTTATGCGGCGCCAGAGCTGATTTGCCATGGGCAACAGGTAGGTGAATGCAAGCGCGGCCTGGCCAGCGCCATACCCTCGGTTCTGGTGATTGGCGACAGTCATGCCGCTCAGCTCAATTACTTTCTGGATCAGGCGGGTAGCGAACAGGGCGTAGCGTATCGCGTGCTCACTGCCAGCAGTTGCGTGCCCATCCCTGGTTTCGACGTTGAGCGCCTGCCTGATTACGCCCAGCAGCCTTGCCGGTCACAAATCATCGCAGTGAAACAGGCATTGCTGACAATGGATAAAGTGATCATTGCAGGTATGTGGCAATACCAGATGCCGAGCCCGGCATTCGTCAACGCCTTGCAGGCATTTCTGAATGATGCGGCAGCCGCCCACAAGCAGGTTGTGGTCCTGGGGCAGGTGCCAATGTTCCGTTCGGATGTGCAGAGGGTTCGGCGCTTCAGGGAGCTCGGGTTGCCAGCTACCCTGATGTTCAACAGCGAATGGATAGTAGCGAACCAGCAGGTCGCGGCGCTCACTGCGGGCATCCCGGGCGTGCATTATGTGGATTTTTCCGATTCAAGCTTTTTCGCTGACGCACCCTACCAGGACGGTGATCTTATCTACCAGGATAACCATCATCTCAATGAGATCGGGGCGCGTCGCTACGGGCATTTTGCCGGTGGGCAGCTACAACAGCTGTTCGACCCAACTCCATCCAGCGTGAGTCTCAAGCAATGAATCATTATCAGCACCCCAGTGCAATCGTCGATGAAGGCGCGCAGATTGGCAAAGACTCGCGCGTATGGCATTTCGTGCATGTATGTGGCGGCGCCCGGATTGGCGCAGGCGTGTCCCTTGGGCAAAACGTCTTTGTCGGCAACAAGGTTGTGATTGGTGACGGCTGCAAAATTCAGAACAACGTGTCGGTCTACGACAATGTCACGCTGGAGGAAGGGGTGTTCTGCGGGCCAAGCATGGTCTTTACCAACGTCTACAACCCGCGCTCGCTCATTGAGCGCAAGGACCAGTATCGCGACACGCTTGTGAAGAAGGGCGCGACGCTGGGGGCAAACTGCACGATTGTTTGCGGTGTCACCATTGGCGAATTTGCTTTTGTAGGTGCAGGCGCAGTGGTCAACAAGGATGTACCAGCTTATGCGTTGATGGTCGGCGTGCCGGCCAAGCAGATCGGCTGGATGAGTGAGTTTGGCGAGCAACTGGATGTAGGCGCAGATGGCCAGGCCATTTGCTCACACACCGGGGCAACGTATGTAGTGCGCGGCAATTTCCTTGAAAAACTGGATGTTTGACCATGATTGAGTTCATTGACCTGAAACAGCAACAAGCACGCATCAAGGCGACTATCGACGCCGGTATCCAGCGCGTATTGAGTCATGGCCAGTACATCCTGGGCCCTGAAGTAGCCGAGTTGGAGGAGCGGCTGGCGGCTTATGTGGGGGTGGCTCACTGCATCACCTGTGCCAACGGTACTGACGCCTTGCAAATTGTTCAAATGGCACTCGGTATCGGGCCTGGTGACGAGGTGATCACGCCTGGTTTCACCTATATTGCCACGGCTGAAACTGTTGCATTGCTCGGCGCCAAGCCTGTGTACGTGGATGTTGATGAGCGCACATGCAACCTGGATGTTGCAAAGCTGGAGGCTGCCATTACCCCCCGTACGAAAGCGATAGTGCCCGTGTCGCTGTATGGGCAGTGCGCTGATTTTGATGCGATCAACCAGGTTGCAAAAAAATATAACATACCGGTTATTGAGGATGCTGCGCAGAGCTTCGGGGCTACTTACAAGGGGCAACGCTCCTGTGGGTTGACTACAGTGGCATGCACCAGTTTTTTCCCAAGCAAACCACTTGGCGGTTATGGTGATGGTGGCGCGATCTTCACGAATGACCCAGCACTTGCTCTGGTTATTCGCCAAATTGCCCGGCACGGCCAGGAAAAGCGCTATCACCACGTAAGGGTAGGCGTCAACAGCCGGCTCGATACTCTGCAGGCCGCAGTACTTCTGGCCAAGCTCGATATTTTTGATAGTGAAATAGTACTTCGTCAGCAAGTGGCGAAGCGCTACGCTGAGCTGTTGAGTGGGCAGGACTCAATCAAGCTCCCTCACATTGCAGAGGGTAATGCCTCGGTTTATGCCCAATTTACTGTCCAGGTCGAGGATCGAGAGAAAGTCCAGGCTGAGTTGAAGGCGAGTGGTGTGCCAAGCGTGGTTCACTACCCAATCCCTCTTAACAAGCAAACCGCAGTCGCTTCTGACGCTTATCTCCCGGTCGGGGACGCGCTGGCGACTAAAGTCTTGAGCTTGCCGATGCACCCTTACTTGAGCGAGGCCGAGATCAAATTGGTAGTGGACGCTCTGATTACCGCGTGCGGTACGCGTAAATGAAAGTTTTGAAATATGTCTCGTCGTATTGGCGAGACATTTTTTTGCAAGCTTCAGGCAATACGATTGCCCAGGTTGTCGGGGTATTGGGTATTCCGCTGTTGTCGAGGCTGTATGCGCCTCAGGAATTCGCCGTGCAGAATATTTTTCTGCAGCTTGTAATGTTTTTTGCGGGAATCATGACCTGGCGATATGAATATTTTTTCCAGATGCTTAAAGACGACCAGCAGGCGCGTTGGCTGTTCTCTGGGATAATAAAGCTTGGCGTTGTATCGGGTGTTGTGCTGACCGTTGCACTGTACGCATTCTCGGCGGAGATTGCGCATTTGTTGTCGGTTGAGCAAGGCGCTCATGTGTTGGTCATTGCACCGCTTAGCGCATTTCTTGTGTCCCTGGCGTTGGCCTTTCAACATAATGCCCAGCGCTCAGGTGCCTACAAAGTTTCCGCACTGTCGGAGGTATTTGGCAAATCAGCCTATGTTGCCTCGGGTGCGCTGTTGGCGGCGGTTACCGCGAGCGGCCTGATTTTTACCACGTTGTTTAGTGCGTTGGGCAAGATTGGCGCCCTTCTGCCTTACTCTAAAAACCTTGTCTTTGGCACGCGTGCGCATGTGCCTGATGCTGTGAGCCCTTTAAAAAAGCATGCCAGCGGTGCCAACGCCCTGGTGATGTCGCACATCCTGGTCACCGTCAGCAGTGCGGCACCTATTTTCTACATATCGGCCGTGTACGGTACGGAAATACTTGGCCAGTTTTCGATGGTCATGGCAACCATCTTTCTTCCTTCTGGACTAATTGGCGCAGCCATTGGCCAGGTTTTCTACCAGCGTGCAGCGTTGCACGCGGAGGAACCGCTTGTCCTTAGAGGGCTTTGGAGCATGACTATACGAAAGCTGGTGCTATTCGGAGTTCCAATCTATTTGTGCGCCGGTATTTTGTCCCCCTGGCTTTATCCGTTTGTCTTGGGAGGCCAGTGGCATGATGCGGGGCTGTATGCGCAAGTTCTGATGGTGGCCGCGCTCAGTGCGTTCGTCAGCACGCCCTTGGATCGCGTCTCATTGGTGCTTCGCTACAACTGGTATTTGCCCGCATTACATGTTTTCAGGTTGACGGCTACAGGCGTGCTGCTCGCGCTCGCCACTCATCTCGGCCTGGATTTCAAAACGTTCTTGATTTTTTATGTCGTGCAGGTGTCGGCTGTCTATCTTCTAGATCTTTTATTCGCTCATTTCTTGATCGGGCATGCGGTCAGGAAGGGCGCGACGGCAATGGAAGGGGTTTGATGGGGTGATTGACCCAGCGAGAGCCCTTGGCATGATTGGCAAGTAAATGGTATCGAGTGGAATTCCGATGCGCCGGCTAACCGAGAGAGATAGATCATAATGGACAATGAAGTTGCGGGTCGCTATACGGAGCAGGGCACTTCAGTGTTGCCAAGCTCTCTGGCACTGGTAAATGTGGCGCGCCTAAAACTTTTGGTAGCGGTGGTATTTTATGTTTTCGCTCTCGTTTATGGCCATGATAAATATCTTTCTCTAGTGCAGGCTTTTTGGGGGTTCAATGCGCCTCATTTTAACCTGAGCAATATGCTGCTTATCCTCATATTGGCGGTGGTTCCTGTTTTTGTCATGCCATTGTATCTGACAAGGCCGTCCTCTCTATTTATCTATGCCTTGGTGTTTTGCGTCTACCTGCCAGCGGTCGTCACCGGAATGCTTAACCATGAAGATTCCATTGACCGGTACTTCTGGGTGTTCTTTTGCTTTTGCATCGGTCTTGTAGGGTGTTGCTTGGCTGTTCGCTGTGTTCCTCTGCAGAGTGATGATTCCAGGTCGTTTTCAAGGCCATTGTTGCTGACGTGCGTGCTGGGCTCGCTAACGTGCTTCCTGGTCTTGTTCCTGACGTATCGGGATGTTCTTTCATTTTCGGGCATGGATGATATTTACGCGCAACGGGAAAAGGGGGCGGCAACCTCTTTGTTCATAGGCTACTGCCAGGTTTACTTGGCTTACTTTTTCTCACCGGTGCTTTTTGCTACCGGCTTGATGTCAAAGCGCGTCCTGATTGCGCTGCTTGGTTTTGCAGGCTTTATTTTTGTGTTCATGATCACGGCTGAGCGAACCGTGCTGCTGATGCCTTTCGCAATGTTCATGATCGCGTTAATTTTCAAAGGGCGTGGCAGCAATCCTGATAGCCCAGCGTATTTGTTTGCGGGCGGTGGGGTGATGATATTCCTGATTGCAGAGCTGTACGATCAGGTGGGTATTTTCAGGGAGTTGGGCTTCTATTTTTATACGCGTTTAATTGCCTGCCCTGGCTTGTTCGTTACCCAGTATTATGATCTCTTCGGTACGCAAGGTTTTACGTACTGGGCTCATGTGTCTGGTATCGGTCGGCTGGCGGATGTCCCCGCAGCGTTTGCAACTGATGAGAAATGGCCGGCCCTGGGTAAAATTCTGGCTGAGCGGGTGCTCGGCGTGCAAAGTCAGTCTAATGCCAGTTTTGTGGCCACCGATGGCGTCGCCGCTGCTGGCGGCCCCGGTGTGCTGGTCATCTTCATGCTTTACACAGCCTGGTTGATTGCACTGGATTGGGTGTCCCAAGGGTGGAACAAGGTGCTGCTGCTGACGGCGCTTTTCCCTCTCGCATTCATCAGCACCAATGGTCCTTTTTCAACCATGTTGGCGTCCTTTGGCGGGGGGCTGTGGATTGCCATGCTATGGTTTGACAAATTCAGAATAAAGCTATGGGGGCATCGGCTGTGATTGGATATATTATCTCGCGAGTACTTAAAAAATCACGAGGCTCTGCGCTGATCGACTCGCATATTCCTCGTAGTTCGAAAGTGGAGTCGGGCAGTACGTTGTTTTCTACGCGTTTTGGCGAGCACAGCTTCTGCGGCTACGATTGCACGTTCATAAGAACGACTGTGGGCTCATTTTGCTCAGTTGCCAATAATGTTGTGGTAGGGGGCGCGCGGCACCCCATCGAGTATGTCTCGACCAGCCCGGTATTTCTGGCGCATAAAGAGAGTATCAAGAAAAAGTTCTCCCGGCATGACTACCGCTGGGAGCCCACCACGACCATAGGGCACGATGTCTGGATCGGCGAGGGCGTTTTGATCAAGGGCGGGGTTACGATCGGAACCGGGGCCGTGATAGGCATGGGCAGCGTGGTCACCAAGGACGTCCCTCCGTATGCTATCTATGGCGGCAACCCCGCGCGCTTGATACGTTACAGATTTAGCGAACCCATCATCGAGGGGCTTCTGAAAAGCCGTTGGTGGGAACTATCGGACGAGCAATTGAGTGCGGCTGCTGCGCATTTCACCGACCCAGAAGCTTTTTTGAAAAGTCAGAATTTGCTATGAAGATTATTCATCTGTGTGTGTCATGTTTCTATATCGATGGTTATCGGTATCAGGAAAATGAGTTGGTGCGCGAGCACGTAGATACTGGTCACGATGTATTGGTGGTGGCGTCCACGGAAACCTATTTGGATAACTTGACCCTTGGCTATACCACGCCAGGGGACTACATGGGCACGGATGGCGCGCGGGTTATACGGTTACCTTACGGTGGGGTCGGCCCGTTCTTTTTGAAAAAGAAACTTCGGATGCATAAGGGCCTGGAGCGAATTCTTGAGACGTTTGCTCCCGATGTGATCATGTTTCATGGGTTGTGTGGCTGGGAATTGCGCACCGCCGCACGCTACAAGCGTAAGCACCCGGAAGTTAAGCTTTATGTCGATAGCCATGAGGATGCAAATAATAGCGCAGTGAGCACGTTGTCAAAACTGCTGCACAATTTTTACTACCGTCCCATCATCAGGGCGGCGCTACCCGCTATAGATAAAGTGCTTTGCATTTCTCAGGAAACGCTCGATTTTTGCCGCGAACGATACGGCATCGATGATGCGGCGATGGAGTTTTTCCCGCTGGGCGGAAAGATCGCCGATGATACAAGCTACACAAAAATTCGCGCTGAAACACGCGCGTTGCTGGGGCTTGACTCTGGTCAAACAGTGTTTATTCAGTCCGGAAAATTCGATGCGAAAAAGAAGCTGGTGCAAAGCCTTCGGGCGTTCTCGCAATTAAAGTCTGAACATTTCCGCTTCTTGATTGTTGGGCAGTTGCATGACGCTATTGCTGAGGAGGCGCGTGCGCTGATTGCCAAGGATTCGCGCATCACTTTCCTGGGCTGGAAATCTGCCGACGAATTATATGGCTTGTTGTGTGCGGCTGATGTGTATGTCCAACCAGGCAGCCAGTCAGCGACAATGCAGATGAGCCTGTGCGCCCGCCGGCCTGTTATCGTTGCCGACGTGCGCAGCCATGTTCCGTTTGTGCAGGGGAATGGATGGGCCGTTCGCGATGAAAACGAATTGCTTCGCGCCTTTGCCAAGATTGAGGCAGACCCTGGAATACTGGATACTTACTCGAGGCGGTCTTACGAAATCGCTTCGAGTCTTTTGGACTATCGCCGCATGGCAAAGCGCCTGTTGACCTAATTGCTGGAAGCTAATATGAAAAACTACAAAATTTGTACGCGTTGCATCATGGACACCAGCGACCCGAACATTCGCTTTGACCAGCATGGCGTTTGCGAGTACTGCGCCAACTTCGACAGTGAGATCAAGCCCAATTGGCACACTGGCGCGCAAGGCGAATCCGAACTGATGGCGCTGGCAGAAAAAATCAAGCAACACGGTAAAGGCAAGGATTTTGACTGCATTATCGGTTTGAGTGGCGGCCTGGATAGCTCGTACGCTGCCTACGTAGCCAAGAACGTCATGGGCCTGAGGCCGTTGCTGTTCCACGTGGACGCGGGCTGGAACACTGACCAGGCGGTTGGCAACATCGAGCGCCTGGTCGACGGGCTCGGCCTGGACCTGTACACCGATGTTATCAACTGGGAAGAAATGAAGGACCTTCAAGTGGCCTTCTTGCGTTCGCAAATTTCCGACCAGGATTTACCACAGGATGCGGCCTTCTTCTCTTCGCTCTATAAATTTGCACACAAGCACAAGATCAAATATGTCTTGACCGGCGCCAATTACTCGACGGAGTGCTGCCGTGAGCCCGAAGAGTGGGGCGGCTACCCTGGGATTGACAAAACCTTGTTCAATGACATTCATGGCCAATTTGGCAAGCGGTCTCTGAAGAGCTTCCCGCTCGTCGATATTCTGACCTACAAGGTTTATTACCAGCGCATCCTCGGCATGCAGATTGTCAAACCGCTGAACCTCGTGCCCTACGTCAAGGCGGACGCCGAGGCCACGCTGGAGCGCCTGTTCGGCTGGAAGCGGTTCAAGCATAAACACCACGAGTCGCGCTTCACGCGTTTTTACGAAGACTACTGGATGCCGCGCAAGTTTGGCTACGAAAAGCGCCGCGCGCATTTCTCCAGCCTGATCATGACCGGCCAGTTGACGCGCGAGGCGGCGCTTGAGCGCATTGCCCGACCGGAGATGGACGAAAATTTCCTGAAATCCGAGTTCGAATACGTTGCGCACAAGCTGGACTTGACTGTGCCTGAGCTTCAAGGCATTTTCGAAGGCAAGAACAAGACCTTCCGTGACTACAAAAACAAACGTTTCGTGATCGGCATTGGCGCAAGAGTGCTCAGTGCAATCGGATTGGAAAGAAGGCTGTTCAGATGATCACCATCATTGATTATGGCTTGGGCAACATCCAGGCCTTCGTTAACGTCTATCGACGCTTGCACATTCCGGTGGCAGTTGCGCAAACCGCAGCGCAACTGGATGGCGCAACCAAACTGATCCTTCCCGGCGTCGGCGCCTTCGACCATGCGATCGAGCGGCTGGATGCGTCGGGCATGCGTCCTACCCTCGAAGAGCTGGTGCAGCAGCACAAGGTACCCGTGCTCGGTATCTGCGTGGGCATGCAAATTCTCGCCAGCAGCAGTGAAGAAGGGCGTCTGGCAGGCCTGGGCTGGGTGCCAGGGTGCGTTCGCTCCTTCAAGTCCGTCCCCAACCTTACAGACCTGCCGTTGCCTCACATGGGCTGGAATGACGTGGCAGCCCTCAACGACAACCCCTTGTTCAAAGGTTTCGAAGAAGAGGCGCGGTTCTACTTCTTGCACTCGTTCTTCTTTGACTGCGAGCAGGAACAGCACCGTGCGGCGATGTCTTCCTACGGGCTTGAGTTCAGTTGCGCTGTTCAGGCTGGGAACGTCTATGGCGTTCAGTTCCACCCTGAGAAGAGCCACCATTTTGGTGTCGGGCTGCTGAAAAACTTCGCGGAACTGTGAGCGGAAACTGACAATGCTGAGACCCCGGATCATTCCATGCCTGCTCATTCAAGATGGTGGGCTGGTCAAGACGGTCAAATTCAAGGATCCGAAATACGTCGGAGATCCCATCAATGCGGTGAAGATCTTCAACGAAAAGGAAGCCGACGAGCTGATCGTGATCGACATTGATGCCACGGCGCATGGTGTCGAGCCCAACTATACGCAGATTGCCAAACTCGCCGCCGAATGCCGTATGCCGCTGTGCTATGGCGGTGGCATACGCACTGCGGCGCAAGCAAAGAAGATCATCCAGCTGGGGGTGGAAAAGGTCGCCATCAGCTCGGCTGCCCTGGAAAACCCCCAGCTCGTCACGCAAATCGCTGAAGAAATTGGCAGCCAGAGCGTGGTCGTGGTGCTGGACCACAAGTCGCGTTTGCTGAGCAAGCATCAGGAAGTCTGGACACACAATGGCACGCGCAACACCAAGCGCAACGTGCTGGAAGTGGCCCAGGAACTGGAAAAGCTCGGTGCAGGGGAGATCGTCCTCAACTCGATCGAAAATGATGGAAAGATGAAGGGCTACGACCTGGACCTGGCGACCAAGCTTCGCGCCGCGGTGCACATCCCGATCACCATCCTGGGCGGCGGTGGCTCGCTCGAGGATATGGCCAGTGTGGTCAAGGCATGCGGTGTGGTTGGCGTGGCGGCGGGCAGCTTCTTCGTGTTCAAGGGTACCTATCGAGCGGTGCTGATCAGTTATCCAAGTGCCCAACAGAAAGACGACATCATTTATTCAGCTCTACGCGCTCGTTAACCTCCAGCGCGTCGCAAGGGTCAGATCATATGTTCAAGGGTAAAAAGCTTCTTATCACCGGCGGCACCGGATCCTTCGGCAACGCGGTCCTCAAGCGGTTTCTCGATAGCGACATTGCGGAAGTGCGCATTTTCAGCCGCGACGAGAAAAAGCAGGACGACATGCGCAAGCGCTACGACAGCGCCAAGCTCAAGTTCTACATTGGCGATGTTCGGGACTACCAGAGCGTGCTCAACGCTACCCGTGGTGTTGACTTCATCTACCATGCCGCCGCGTTGAAACAGGTGCCGTCCTGCGAGTTTCACCCGATGGAAGCCGTCAAGACCAACGTCATCGGTACCGAGAACGTACTTGAAGCGGCCATTCAGAACGAAGTGCGGCGCGTTGTGTGCCTGAGCACCGACAAGGCGGTTTACCCGATCAACGCCATGGGTATTTCCAAGGCCATGATGGAAAAGGTCATGGTTGCCAAGTCGCGCAACCTGGATGAAGCCAAGACGGTGATATGCGGCACCCGCTACGGTAACGTGATGGCATCGCGTGGTTCGGTGATCCCGTTGTTCATCGATCAGGTTCGTGCCGGCAAACCGTTGTCCATCACCGACCCGAACATGACCCGCTTCATGATGACCCTGGCAGATGCGGTTGACCTGGTGCTGTATGCCTTCGAACACGGCAACAACGGCGACCTGTTCGTGCAGAAGGCGCCAGCGGCCACGGTGCAAACCCTGGCAACGGCATTGACTGCGCTGCTTGGCCAGCCAGAGCACCCCATTCAAGTCATCGGTACCCGTCACGGTGAAAAGCTCTACGAAGCGCTGCTTAGCCGAGAAGAGATGGCGTGTGCCGAAGACATGGGCGATTACTACCGTGTGCCGCCAGACCTGCGTGATCTGAACTACAGCAAGTTCGTCGAGCAGGGCGAAGAAAAAATCTCCCATACGGAAGATTACAACTCGCATAACACTCACCGACTCGACGTGGCTGAAATGCAGGCTTTGCTATTGAAGCTCGACTTCATCAAGGCCATCCAGCGTGGCGAGCACGCCACACCGGAGGAGTGACCCATGAAAGTTCTGGTCACTGGAAGCAATGGCTTCATCGCCCGCAACCTGCTGGTTCATTTGCGCGAACGCAAGGACGTCGAAGTCAGCCTTTACGCGCGTGGCGACGAGCTGCAAGCGCTGCAAGCCAAGGTCGCGCAAGCCGACTTCGTCTTCCACCT
The DNA here is from genome assembly GCF_044749595.1 of Pseudomonas sp. NPDC089392. NCBI lineage: Bacteria > Pseudomonadati > Pseudomonadota > Gammaproteobacteria > Pseudomonadales > Pseudomonadaceae > Pseudomonas > Pseudomonas sp. NPDC089392. Next base: position 11,301 of record NZ_JBIVIF010000041.1, on the reverse strand, counting down.
GGCGGGCGTCAATCGCCCTCAGGATCCGGCGGAATTTGGCAGCGGCAACAGCGAGTTGACCCAGCAGTTGTGCGAGGCTGTGAACGCTTCCGGGCGAAACATCCCGGTACTCTATACCTCGTCGATCCAGGCGGAGCGCGACAACCCTTACGGGCTCAGCAAACTGGCAGCCGAACAGGCATTGACTGCGCTTGCCCAAGCGCATGGCAATGACGTTTATATCTTCCGTTTGCCTAACGTGTTTGGTAAATGGGCGCGCCCCAATTACAACTCGGCGGTAGCGACCTTCTGCCACAACATTGCGCATGACCTGCCTATCCAGATTCATGATGCCTCTGCGGCACTGAGCCTGGTCTATGTCGATGACGTGGTCAGCAAGTTCCTGGCCATCATGGATGGCGAGAACGTGGGCAGCGGCAGGGTCGAAGTAGAGCCAGTCTACAGCACCACGGTGGGTGCATTGGCTGAGCAGTTGCGCAGTTTCCGCGAAAGCCGCTCGACCTTGATCACCGAGAATGTAGGTGTCGGCCTTGTGCGTGCGCTGTATTCCACCTACCTCAGCTACCTGCCACCGGCAGCGTTCACTTATGAGGTGCCCAAGTACGGCGACCCGCGCGGCGTTTTCGTCGAAATGCTGAAAACCCCTGATGCCGGTCAGTTCTCGTACTTCACGGCGCACCCTGGGATCACGCGTGGTGGGCACTATCACCATTCCAAGACCGAAAAATTCCTGGTGATCAAAGGCACGGCAAACTTCCGTTTCCGCCATGTTGTCACAGAGGAGTTCTATGAACTTCAGACCAGCGGCGAGTCCCCGACCATTGTCGAGACAGTGCCGGGTTGGACCCATGACATCACCAATATCGGTGATGACGAAATGATCGTCATGCTGTGGGCCAATGAGATTTTCGATCGCGAACACCCGGACACTTATGCGTTGCCGGTTTGCCCTTGACCCGGTTGATGCATGAAATGAGGACAGTATGAAAAAGCTGAAAATTGTCACTGTTGTTGGAACCCGTCCGGAAATCATTCGCCTGTCGCGGGTCATGAGTGCACTTGATCAGCATTGTGATCAGGTACTGGTGCATACCGGCCAGAACTATGACTATGAGCTGAACGAAATCTTCTTTCAGGACCTGGGCATCCGCAAACCCGACCATTTCCTCAATGCGGCCGGAGCCTCCGGCGCAGAGACCATTGGCAATGTAATCATTGCGGTGGACCGCGTGCTGGCCGAGGTGCAGCCTGAGGCGCTGCTGGTGCTGGGGGATACCAACAGCTGCATGGCGGTGATTCCAGCCAAGCGTCGCAAGATCCCGACCTTCCACATGGAAGCAGGCAATCGTTGCTTCGACATGCGTGTCCCTGAAGAAATCAACCGACGCATCGTCGATCACACGGCTGACATCAACCTCACCTACAGCACCATTGCACGTGACTACCTGCTGCGCGAGGGTCTGCCGCCAGACATGGTGATCAAGACCGGTAGCCCGATGTTCGAGGTGCTCAACCATTATCGCCCGTCGATCGAGGCTTCTGATGTATTGGAGCGCCTGGGGCTGGAAGCGGGGCAGTTTTTTGTCGTCAGCGCACACCGCGAAGAGAACATCGAGGCCGACACGAACTTCCTCAAGCTGGTGGACGTGCTCAATACCGTGGCCGCCGAGTTCAACTTGCCGGTGATTGTTTCTACCCACCCGCGCACGCAGAAGCGTGTCGATGCGCTGGGTGTGAAGTTTCACGCTAACGTACGCCTGCTCAAACCCCTGGGCTTCACCGACTACAACAAGCTGCAGTTGGCCTCCAAGGCTGTCTTGTCAGACAGCGGCACCATCAACGAAGAGTCGTCGATCCTTAATTTCCCGGCACTGAACTTGCGCGAGGCACATGAGCGCCCCGAGGGTATGGAGGAGGCTGCGGTCATGATGACCGGGCTGGAGGTGACGCGCGTGTTGCAGGGGCTGGCGCTGCTGGAAACCCAGCCACGTGGCGAGAACCGTGGCCTGCGCCTGGTGGAAGACTACAGCATGCCAAATGTGTCGGAAAAGGTGGTGCGGATTATCCACAGCTACCGTGACTATGTGATGCGTACCGTCTGGAGAAGGTACTGATCTGTCATGGCCACGCGCATTCTACTGCTTACTCAATGGTTTGACCCCGAGCCGACTTTCAAAGGGCTGGTGTTTGCCCGAGAACTGGTAGCTCAGGGTTTTGAAGTGGAAGTTATTACCGGCTTTCCCAATTACCCTGGCGGTAAGTTGTACTCGGGGTACAAGGTCAAGCTCATACAGCGTGAAGTGATCGATGGCGTTAACGTGACGCGCGTTCCGCTCTACCCCAGCCATGGGCAGAGCGGTATCGGGCGTGTACTCAACTATGCAAGTTTTGCTGCGACCAGCCTGTTCTATGGGTTGTTCGGTGCGCGTAAACCGCATGTGATCTATGCCTATCACCCGCCGCTGACAGTCGGCATGTCGGCAGCGCTCATACGGATGTTTCGTAGGGTTCCTGTGGTGTATGACATTCAGGACATGTGGCCGGATACCTTGAAGGCTACTGGCATGTTCTCCAACGAGAAGGCATTACGCCTGGTCGGCCGTGTATGCGACTGGGTGTACCGGCGTGTTGACCAGATCGTGGTGCTATCGCCTGGGTTCAGGCGGTTGCTCATCGAACGTGGTGTCCCGGCGACAAAGATCGATGTGATTTACAACTGGTGCGCCGAGGACATGGTGTGTGCCGCGGAGGCAGACAAGCCCGGCAATTTCCCGAATAGCGCCACCTTCCGGGTGTTGTTCGCCGGCAACATGGGCAAAGCGCAAGCGCTTGATGCGGTGATTGACGCGGCAGTGATTCTCAAGCAAAGGGCAGCCAATGTATCGCTGGTCTTTCTGGGCGGCGGCGTTGAGGTTTCGCGCCTGCAGGCTGTTGTGCAGGAACGGCTGCTCGACAATGTGGTTTTCTTGCCTGGCGTGCCCATGGCAGAGGTTGGAGCGTACCTGGCGAGTGCTGATGCGTTGCTGGTACACCTGAAGAAAGACCCGCTATTCACCATTACCATACCGTCGAAGACTCAAGCTTACATGGCAGCCGGGAAGCCGTTGATCATGGCGGTGGAAGGCGATGCGGCGCAGTTGGTGCAGGATGCCGGCTGCGGAGTGATAGCCGAGCCGCAGAACCCTCAAGCGCTGGCGGATGCCTGCATCGAGCTCAGCTTGCTGACTGAACAGCAGCGGGCTCAGATGGGCCAGAAAGGCGCGGAGTTCTATCGTCAGAAGCTTTCTTTGAAAGTAGGTGTACAGCGCTTTGGCGAACATTTCAGGCGCTTGGGCAAGTAATGGTGCAAAGCATGGTCGGGCCGTTGAATTTGGTTGGGTATTGAGATGTTGAAACGATTGTTCGATGTGGTTGCAGCAACGGCAGGCCTGATAGTGCTGTCGCCAGTCATCGTCATCGTGGCGATGATGATCCGGCGCAAGCTAGGCTCACCGGTATTGTTCCGTCAGGTACGCCCCGGTATGCATGGCAAGCCTTTCGAGATGGTCAAGTTCCGGACGATGCGTGATGCGGTCGATAGCCGGGGCAACCCGCTACCCGACGACCAGCGCATGACCCGGTTCGGTAGCTTCTTGCGTTCGAGCAGCCTCGATGAGTTGCCCGAGCTGTGGAATGTCGTAAAAGGCGATATGAGCCTGGTCGGACCGCGGCCGTTGTTGATGGAATACCTGCCGTTGTACGACGCCGAGCAGCGGCGTCGTCATGCTGTGCGCCCTGGTGTCACCGGCTGGGCGCAGATCAACGGTCGTAACGCATTGAGCTGGGAAGAGAAGTTCAAGCTGGACGTCTGGTATGTGGACAACCGCTCGTTCTGGCTGGACCTCAAAGTCATCTTCCTCACGGTAAAAAAAGTCATCGTACGTGACGGTATCAGTGCGCAGGGTGAGGTCACCATGTCCAAATTTACCGGTTCGCGAAAATGAACCGGCTGGCGATTCTGGGGGCCAGCGGCCACGGCAAGGTAGTGGCCGATGCCGCAGCGTTGTGCGGCTGGGAACACATCGACTTTTTTGACGATGCCTGGCCTGAGCGCACAGTGTGTGGCGTGTGGTCGATTGTCGGGGGCAGTGCGCAGCTGCTTGCTGCAGTTGATACTTATGAAGGCGTGGTCGTGGCGATTGGCAACAACGCCATCCGCCGCGCCAAACAGCAGCTGCTCGTGCAGGCGGGCGCTGCGATGGCAACCATCATCCATCCTGCCGCCGTAGTCAGTAAGCACTCGCATCTGGGCGCTGGCAGCGTAGTGTTTGCCACCGCTGTGGTTAACCCGTTTTGCGATATCGGTGACGGTGCCATCCTCAACACCGGCTGCAGTGTCGATCACGATTGCAGCCTTGGGGCGTTTGTTCATGTCAGCCCTGGTGCGCGTCTGGCAGGCCAGGTGCAGGTAGGTGACGAAAGCTGGGTCGGCATTGGTGCCTGCGTGCGTCAGCTGACCAGCATCGGCGCGCATGTCACCGTCGGCGCTGGGGCGGTGGTAGTTTCGGCAGTTGCTGATGACCTGACTGTTGTTGGGGTTCCAGCACGAGCAGTCGGCAAATGATCGCGGTCAACGTTATAGAACCAAGCATTTATGGCTGGCGCAACGTGTCGCCAGTATCGACGAAAATTCTGGATAGCGAGTAGATCACTGTGTTGAATACTTCTTTTGCCCCCTGGCCATCATTCACCGATGAAGAGGCCAATGCAGTTCGCGATGTTGTGCTGTCCAACAAGGTCAATTACTGGACAGGCCAGGAATGCCGCCAGTTCGAGCAGGAGTTCGCTGCCTGGGCCGGTACCGCTCATGCGGTAGCGCTGGCCAACGGTACCGTCGCGTTGGACCTGGCGTTGAATGCGCTGGGTATTGGCAAGGGTGATGAAGTGGTCGTCACGCCGCGCACGTTCCTCGCCTCGGTGTCCAGTATCGTCAACGCCGGGGCGGTGCCGGTTTTCGCTGAAGTCGACAGGGATACGCAAAATATCACTGCCGAAACCATCCGCGCTGTATTGACGCCGCGTACCCGGGCCGTGATCTGTGTGCACCTTGCCGGTTGGCCATGCGATATGGACCCTATCATGGCATTGGCAGCCCAGCATGACCTGAAGGTGATCGAGGATTGTGCGCAGGCGCACGGTGCAAGCTACAAGGGGCGTCCTGTTGGTTCCATTGGTCACGTCGGAGCCTGGTCGTTCTGTCAGGACAAGATCATGACTACCGGCGGGGAAGGCGGCATGGTCACTACCAACGACCGCGAGCTTTGGGCAAAGATGTGGGCGTTCAAGGACCATGGCAAAAGCTGGGAAGCGGTTTATCAGCGCGAGCATGCCCCCGGATTCCGTTGGTTGCACGAGAGCTTTGGCACCAACTGGCGCATGATGGAGATGCAAGGGGTAATCGGCCGTATTCAGCTGCGCCGCATGCCAGAGTGGAACAAGGCACGCATGGCCAATGCCACCACCATCTGGGACTGTGCGAAGGGGCTCAAGGGCCTGCGCGTACCTGTTCCAGGGCAGGACATCGGCCACGCAGCCTACAAGTGTTACGTTTTCGTCGAGCCTGATGCGCTACGCCCCGAATGGACGCGTGACCGTATTCTGGGGGCGATCACCGAGCGCGGTGTGCCCTGTTTCTCCGGCTCCTGCTCGGAGGTGTACCTGGAAAAAGCATTTGATGGCACCAACTGGCGCCCTGAGCCGCATCTGAGCATTGCCAGGGAGCTGGGGGAAACCAGCCTGATGTTCCTGGTGCACCCGACCTTGAGCGCTGCGGAAATCGAAAAAACCTGCCAGGCACTGAAAGATGTGATGGCGTTGGCAGCGGCGTGACACTCCGCAACTGTACGGAGCTTTTGTGGAGAATGGCATGGAAGTGCAAGCATGATTAACAGACTGCGCGGCTGGTTGCTGGCCTTGCCAAGGCGCCACAAGCGCCTTGTCCAGGTAGTAACAGACATTCTGCTGGTGTGGGCAGCCCTGTGGCTGGCCTTCCTGGTCCGGCTGGGTATCGATGAACTGGCCAACCCGGTTCTGGAACATGCATGGCTGTTTATCGCGGCGCCCGCCGTTTCCATCCCGATGTTCGTTCGTTTTGGCATGTACCGAGCGGTCATGCGTTACTTTGGCAATGAAGCGCTGATCGCTATCATCAAAGCGGTCAGCCTGTCTGCGTTGATCCTGGGCCTTGTGGTGTATTGGTACAGCAACCATGAGCACCTGGTGCCCAGGTCGGTCATTTTCAACTACTGGTGGCTCAGCCTGATCATGGTGGGCGGGCTACGCCTGGCGATGCGCCAATACTTTCTCGGTGACTGGTTCACTGCGGCGCAACATGTACCATTCGCCAGCCGGCACGATGGCCTGCCCCGGGTTGCAATCTACGGCGCCGGTGCCGCCGGCAACCAGCTCGTTGCGGCGCTGCGGATTGGCAAGGCGATGCGCCCAGTGGCATTCATTGACGATGACGACAGCATTGCCGACAGGGTGATTTCGGGCTTGCAGGTCTACAAGCCTGAGCATATCGAGAAAATGCTGGATATGACCGGGGCGCAGGAGATTCTGCTGGCCATCCCTTCTGCCAGCAGGGTCCGTCGTCGGGAAATTCTGACCCGACTTGAGCAGTTTCCGCTGCATGTGCGCAGTATCCCGGGGTTCATGGACTTGGCCAGTGGCCGGGTCAAGGTGGATGACATCCAGGAGGTTGATATTGCCGATCTGCTGGGTCGAGATGCTGTGCCCGCGCAGGAAGATTTGCTGGAACGCTGCATCACAGGGCAGACGGTGCTGGTCACCGGAGCAGGCGGTTCGATAGGGTCCGAGCTGTGCAGGCAGATCCTGAGCCTGGCGCCAACGACCTTGCTGATGTTCGAGCACAGTGAGTTCAACCTGTACAGCATCCAGTCGGAGCTTGAGCAGCGCATAACTCGCGAGGGCTTGGCCACGCGGTTATTGCCAATACTCGGTTCGGTGCGTAATCCCAGGTTACTGTTGGATGTGCTGCACAGCTGGAAGGTTGATACGGTTTACCACGCTGCAGCTTACAAGCATGTACCGATGGTCGAGCACAATGTCGCCGAGGGTGTGCTGAACAACGCCATCGGCACCCTCAATACGGCGCAGGCTGCATTGCAGGCAGGCGTTGCCAATTTTGTGCTTATCTCGACAGACAAGGCCGTACGCCCGACAAACGTAATGGGCAGCACCAAGCGCCTGGCCGAACTCGCGTTGCAGGCGTTGAGCCTCGAAGCGGCGCCTGTGCTTTTTGGCGAAGAGGGCAATGTGTCTCAGGTCAACCGCACACGCTTTACCATGGTGCGGTTCGGCAACGTGTTGGGCTCTTCAGGTTCCGTAATCCCGCTGTTCCACAAGCAGATCCAGGCCGGTGGCCCGGTTACGGTCACGCACCCGAAGATCACGCGCTACTTCATGACCATTCCCGAGGCCGCTCAGCTGGTGATCCAGGCCGGCTCGATGGGGCAGGGCGGCGACGTATTCGTACTGGACATGGGCGAGCCGGTCAAAATTGTCGAACTTGCCGAGAAGATGATTCATCTATCGGGCTTGAGTGTGCGTTCCGAACGTAACCCGCATGGCGATATCACCATCGAGTTCAGCGGCTTGCGGCCGGGTGAGAAACTGTATGAGGAGTTGCTGATTGGTGACAACGTGATCGCCACCCGGCACCCGATGATCATGAGCGCGCAAGAAGATTGTTTGCCTTGGGACATCATGAAGCAAAAGCTGACGGCGTTACTCGCAGCGATTGAAAAGGATGACTACGTGACGCTCCGGCAGATCTTGCGCGAAACCGTGGCTGGCTATACCCCTCAGGGCGAAATTGTCGATTTCATGCATATTCAACGTCGTCTGGAGCCCTGACATACCACTGCAATGGCTGCTGCATGAGGTAAAACGGACGCAGCGCTTTACGCGCGTAGACGATCCGGTAAATCAGCGCTGAATACCGCGTCTAAAGTTATAACTATAAAGTGGTATATGGGGGCGCTATGGGAAACTGGGTCGACAACGGCATTCGAGAACGGTTGCAGAAGCTGCCGCGCGGGCATAAGCGCTTGTTGCAGGTGATAGCTGATATTGGCCTGGTTTGGTGCGCTTTGTGGTTGGCATTCGTGGTAAGGCTAGGGATAGATGACCTGATCAACCCGTTGCTCGAGCATGCGTGGCTGTTCTTGTGTGCACCGATTGTGGCCATCCCGTTGTTCATACGTTTTGGGCTTTATCGGGCCGTAATGAGGTACTTCGGCAATGACGCCCTGATCGCAATCATCAAGGCGGTTACCCTCTCGGCGTTGATTCTGGGTGTCATCATCTATTGGATGGGCGACCGCCAGGCTGTCGTGCCCCGCTCGATCACGTTCAACTACTGGTGGCTGAGCCTGATCATGGTTGGCGGGCTGCGCTTGGCCATGCGTCAGTATTTTCTGGGGGACTGGTTCTCTGCTGCGGTCCAGCATGTACCCTTTGCCAGCCGTGAAAACGGCCTGCCGAAAGTAGCCATCTACGGCGCAGGTGCCGCAGGCAACCAACTGGTTGCCGCCCTGCGCATGGACAAGGCCATGCGCCCCGTGGCCTTCATCGATGACGATGCCAGTATCACGGACCGGGTAATTGCCGGCCTGCAGGTGTACCACCCTGACCAGTTGCAACAGCTGATCGACGTGACCGGTGCCCAGGAGATCCTGCTGGCGATTCCGTCGGCCAGCCGCACCCGCAGACGGGAGATTCTGACTTTCCTCGAAGGCTTCCCGCTGCACGTGCGCAGTGTGCCCGGCTTCATGGACCTGGCCAGCGGCAAGGTCAAGGTGGATGACATCCAGGAAGTCGACATTGCCGATTTGCTGGGCCGTGATGCGGTGCCTGCGCAAAGTGATCTGCTGGAGCGTTGCATTGTCGACCAGGCGGTACTGGTTACCGGCGCAGGTGGTTCGATCGGTTCCGAACTTTGCCGTCAGATCCTCGGGCAATCCCCCAGGACCTTGCTGTTGTTCGATCATAGCGAGTTCAACCTCTACAGCATCCTCTCGGAGCTGGAGCAGCGTATTGCCCGTGAGTCGTTATCGACCAGCCTGATCCCGATTCTTGGCTCGGTACGCAACCAGCCGCAGATGCTCGACATCATGAAGACCTGGCGGGTTGATACCGTATATCACGCTGCGGCCTACAAGCATGTGCCCATGGTCGAGCACAACATTGCCGAAGGCCTGAGCAACAACGTTATCGGTACCTTGCACACCGCCCAGGCTGCATTGCAGGCCGGTGTTGCCAACTTTGTGCTGATTTCCACCGACAAGGCGGTGCGCCCGACCAATGTCATGGGCAGTACCAAGCGCCTGGCCGAAATGACCTTGCAAGCCTTGAGCCGCGAATTGGCCCCCGTGATGTTTGGTGATGCCGGTAATGTTTCGCGGGTTAACAAGACCCGGTTCACCATGGTGCGCTTTGGCAATGTGCTGGGCTCCTCGGGGTCGGTGATTCCGCTGTTCCATAAGCAGATCAAGGCCGGTGGCCCGCTGACGGTGACGCACCCCAAGATCACCCGTTACTTCATGACCATTCCGGAAGCTGCGCAGTTGGTTATCCAGGCGGGGTCCATGGGGAAGGGCGGTGATGTGTTCGTGCTCGACATGGGGGAGCCGGTACGGATTGTCGAGTTGGCAGAAAAGATGATCCATCTGTCGGGGTTCAGTGTGCGTTCGGAGCGTAACCCCAAGGGGGATATCGCCATCGAGTTCACCGGCTTGCGTCCGGGCGAGAAACTCTATGAGGAGCTGCTGATCGGGGACAATGTGATCGCCACGCGCCATCCGATGATCATGAGTGCGGATGAAGATTTCCTGGCTTGGGATGCATTGAAAGACGCATTGAGCCAATTGCTGAGCGCGGCTGCAGCCGATGACTTCGTGCGGGTGCGTCAGTTGTTGCGCGAAACGGTTATCGGGTATGCGCCGGAGGGGGAGATTGTCGACTGGATCTACCAGCAGCGGCGTCTGGAGCATTGAGCGGCCTGAGTCAGTTAAGCGGTAGGGGCTGACGGGGGCTTGCCTTTGGATTTTGGTTGCCTGTGAGATCGAGCGCCGCCCGCGCGGCGCTTCGCGGCACAAGGCCGCTCCCACTGTTTGTTTCGGGCCAGTCACTTCTGTGAGGTCACCGCTGTCCGCCTTGTTTGTTCCCCTCGTTATCGGCTGCGCCGCTGCTGTTCTCAATCTCCAGCCATGCACCCAGGGTGCGAGTGCGCAGGAGGCAGGAGTAACTGGCCCGAAACAGATGTGGGAGCGGCCTTGTGCCGCGAAGCGCCGCGCGGGCGGCGCTCGATCGAATAGGCGCTGCTAAAGGCATGGAGAACATCTTGCCATTTCTTGACTGACCGGCATTACGGCAGGCCCGGCCTCTTCGCGGGTAAACCCGCTCCTACAACGGGCTGTGCCGAACCACCGATGTGTGCACCCCCGGCCTGCATCGGACCACTGATGTGTGTGCACCCCCGATCAATGTAGGAGCGGGTTCACCCGCGAATGCGGTGGTGGCGGCAACGGTGAACGGCCAGGGATACTGGCCCGCAGGCCCGGCCCTTTCGCGGGTGAACCCGCTCCTACAACGGCCTGTGCCGAACCACCGATGTGTGTGCACCACCGGCCTGTATCGGACCACCGATGTGTATGCACCCCCGATCAATGTAGGAGCGGGTTCACCCGCGAATACGGTGGTGGCTGCGACGGTGAATGGCCTGGGATATTGGCCCGCAGGCCCGGCCCCTTCGCGGGTAAACCCGCTCCTACAACGGCCTGTGCCGAACCACCGATGTGTGTGCACACCGGCCTGTATCAGACCACCGACGTGTATGCGTCATCGATCAATGTAGGAGCGGGTTCACCCGCGAATGCGGTGGTGGCGGCAACGGTGAACGGCCAGGGATACTGGCCCGCAGGCCCTAATGCCAGTCAGTTATGCGGTAGGGGCTGACGGGTGCTTGCCTTTGGATTTTGGTTGCCTGTGAGATCGAGCGCCGCCCGCGCGGCGCTTCGCGGCACAAGGCCGCTCCCACTGTTTGTTTCGGGCCAGTCACTTCTGTGAGGTCACCGCTGTCCGCCTTGTTTGTTCCCTTCGATATCGGCTGCGCCGCTGCTCTTCATCAATCTCCAGCCATGCACCAGGGAGCGAGTGCGCAGGTGGCAGGAGTAACTGGCCCGAAACAGATGTGGGAGCGGCCTTGTGCCGCGAAGCGCCGCGCGGGCGGCGCTCGAT
>NZ_JBIVIF010000040.1:4147-58615 GCF_044749595.1 Pseudomonas sp. NPDC089392 | reverse complement strand
CGGGCTTGCTCCCGGGAGTACGCGCTGCAGGCCCCATCCATGGGGCCTCAGCGCTTGACGGGCATCCATGCCCGTCACCTCCCTCCGCAAGCCCTGCGCTCGGCCTCCTGAAGTCGCAATCTGCGTCGCCTGGAATATCGCGCGCTTAGAAGCAAAAACAAAAGCCGGGCAAGAGCAAAAGCAAGAGCAAGAGCAACGGTACAGTACAGTTATGCCTCGTTTACTCTGTTGACTGTACTGACCAGTAACTCTGCATAATGCCCCCTCGAATTGACTCGGAGGTGGCATGCACAAGACAGTCCTGGTACTGGTGGAAACCGTCGATGATTACCTGCCCATGCTGGAGCAGGCCGGTTACCGCCTGATCCGTGCCCCCTCACCGCAATTGCGGGCCGATGCCATTCAGCGCCACGCCAACGAAATCGACGCCGTGCTCACCCGCGGCCCATTGGGCCTGACCGCCGCCGAAATCGACACATTGACCCACTTGCAGATCATCTGCGTGATCGGCGCTGGCTACGAGCAAGTCGACCTTGCCGCCGCTGCCGCCCGCGGCATCACCGTCACCAATGGCGCCGGGGCCAATGCCAGCGCCGTCGCCGATCACACCCTGGCCTTGCTGCTGGCACTGTTGCGCGACATTCCCCATGGTGATGCCAGCACCCGACGCGGTGAATGGAACCGGGTGATCAGCCCCTCGGTCAGTGGCAAGCGCCTGGGCATTCTCGGCCTTGGTGCGGTAGGCCTGGCGATTGCCAAGCGCGCCCACTTGGGCTTTGACATGCCCATCAGTTACCACAGCCGTACACCACGCCAGGATGTGCCCTACACCTGGTACGACAGCCCGCAGCACCTGGCCGATGCCGTCGACATCCTGGTGGTAGCCACCCCCGGTGGTGCCAACACCCAGCATCTGGTCGATGCTCGCGTGCTCCAGGCCCTGGGCGCCGAGGGTTACCTGGTGAACATCGCGCGCGCCAGCGTGGTTGATACCCAGGCCCTGGTGGCTGCGCTGCAAAAGGGCCAGCTGGCTGGCGCCGCACTGGACGTGTTCGACGACGAACCAGCCGTGCCTGATGCGCTCAAGTCGCTGCGCAACACCGTGCTCACCCCTCACGTGGCCGGCCAGTCGCCGGAAGCTGCGCGTGACACAGTTGCTCTGGTGCTGCGCAACCTGCAGGCATTCTTTGCCGGTGAGCCAGTGTTGACCCCAGTACGCCCGTAACCCTTTTCATACATCAGCCTGGCAGCGCCCAGGCAACAAGGAGTGTGTGCATGCAACTCGAAATCTTCCAGGTCGATGCTTTTTCCGCCGAACCGTTCGGTGGCAACCCAGCGGCGGTGATCCCACTGCAAAGCTGGCTGCCCGACGATGTGCTGCAGCGCATCGCCGAAGAAAACAACCTGTCGGAAACCGCCTATTTCGTGCGCAACGGCGAAACCTTCGACCTGCGCTGGTTCACCCCGACCGTGGAAGTCGACCTGTGTGGGCATGCCACCCTGGCCTCGGCCTATGTGCTGTTCGAGCAACTGGGTGAGCAGGCGCAGGTACTGCGCTTCAACACCCGCAGTGGCGAGCTGCGTGTCAGCCGCGGTGCCGACGGGCTGCTGGCGATGGACTTCCCGGCCAAACAGCCGGTTGCCGTGGACACCCCGGCGGGCCTGCTGCAGGCGCTGGGCCTGAACCAGGCGCAAGCGGTGTACCGCAGCGACGATTTTGTGGTGGTGATCGATGATGCCCTGTTGCTCGACACCCTCAAGCCAGACTGTGTTGCGCTGTCGGCCTTTGATGTGCGCGGTATTGCCGTGACTGCGGCAGGGCGTGGCTTTGATTTCGTCACCCGCTGGTTTGGCCCACGGGTTGGCGTGAATGAAGACCCGGTGACGGGTTCGGCGCACACCTCGCTGGCGCCTATCTGGGCCGAGCGCCTGGGCAAGCAGGTGCTGGACTGTGAGCAGGGTGGAACGCGCAAAGGGCAGTTGCAGTGTGAAGTGCCGGGCAATGGCCGGGTGATTATAAGTGGGCGGGCGGCGTTGTACCTGCGTGGTACCGTGTACATCTGACTTCAGCATTGTGCTGAATCTACTGGCCTCATCGCCCGCAAGCCAGCTCCCAGGTACTGCACAGGGCTTTAGGTCGATGCAAAACGGTGTTGGAGCTGGCTTGCCGGCGATGAGGCCAGAACAGGCATCTATAATTGCTGGCCCACCCCCTGTTCAAGGAGCCAGCCATGGCCCTGGAAAAACACGGCACTTGCCTGTGCGGCGCTACCCGGCTTACGGTCACCGTAGACAACACCCATATCAGCGCCTGCCACTGCAGCATGTGTCGCAAGTGGACCGGTGGTCCGCTGCTGGTGGTTGATTGCAGCAAGCCCCCGCTGATCGAAGGGCGTGCGCCCAGCGTCTACGACTCGTCCGACTGGGCGCAGCGGGCTTTCTGCGGGCAGTGCGGTACGCACCTGTACTACCGGCTGAAAGCCAACGACTTCCATGCCATACCGGTCGGCCTGCTCGACGGCGACCAGGACTGGGATTTCAACATGCAGATTTTCGTGGATGAGAAACCCGCCTGGTACTGCTTCGCCAACCAGACCAAGGAACTGACTGGCCAGGAAGTGTTCGAGCAAAACAGCTGATTCAGGCTTGTGCCAGCAGCCACTCGGCAAATACCTGGGCGGCGGGCGAGGGCAGGGTCTGGCGGTCATGCACCAGGTAGTCGGCCTGGCCCGTGCGTACTTCGAAATCGCACACCTGGCGGATCAGGCCGCTGTTGATGCGGTCGCGGGCCATGGACTCCCAGCCAAGGCCCACGCCCATGCCTTGCATCACCGCGTCGAACACCAGGTTCACCTGGTTGAAGGTCAGCGCATCGGCAGCGGCTTGGTAGCGCACGCCAAAATGGGCGAACCAGTCGTGCCAGTCCAGGCAGTTCCAGGCCGAGGCGTCGAGCTGGATCAGTGGCAGCGCCTGCAGCGCAGCCAGGCTGTCGACCCGGCTGTGGCCCCAGCTGTTGCTGGCAATCGGGTAGATCACTTCGTCGAACAGCTTGCTGGCCTGCAACGAACGCCAGCGGCCATGCCCGTAGAGAATACCGAAGTCGTAATCGGCGACCAGGCTCTCGTTGATATCGTTGCTGGCGTGGATGTTCACGGTCAGCCCGGGGTGCTGCTCGTTGAAGCGCAGCAGGCGCGGGAACAGCCAGTACTGGGCCACGGCATGGGTGCAGATGACGCTGACGTGGCGGCTGCCGTGGCCGCTTTTCAGGCGTTGAACATTGGCCAGCAGCTTGTCGAGCATCGGTTCGACAAAACCATGAAAATGCTCGCCCGCAGTGGTCAGCGCAATGCCCCGGGCGCGGCGTTCGAACAGTTGGGTGCCGAGCTGGTCTTCAAGCAGGCGAATTTGCTTGGATACCGCGCTCTGGGTCAGGTACAGCTCACCGGCGGCACGGGTAAAACTGCCCGTGCGGGCCACTGCTTCGAAGGCGATCAGGGTATCGAGCGGGGGCAGGTGGCGGCTGTAGCGGCTCATCGTTCATTCCTGTAGGAGCGGGCTTGCCCGCGAAGGGGCCCGCATGGTCACCATCATAATTTGCCCCGAGCCATTCCTCCAGGGAATGCCACCATGCAAATTGATCTTTTGCCCGACACCCCCGGCACAGGTAGCCTGCGCTCATCGTCAAACAGGAGCAGACACGTGAAACGCGGTGTGATGTATGCCGGCATGGCCGGTGCATTATGGGGCATGGTGCTGATGGTTCCCGAGCTGCTGCCCGAGTTCAACCCGATGCTGCTGAGCAGCGTGCGCTACCTGATGGTGGGCGTGATCTCCTTGCTGCTGGCCCTGCCCATGGCTCGCCAGCTGCGCCAGTTGACCGCAAGCGATGCGTGGATGCTGCTGCGCCTGGCAGTGATCGGCAACCTGGTGTATTTCGTGTTCCTGGTGGCAGCGATCCAGCGCCTGGGCGTGGCCCCGGCCTCGCTGATTGTCGGTGTGCTGCCGCTGACCATCACGTTGTATGGCCGCAATGACATCGGCGCGGTGCCCCTGGCGCGGCTGGTCGGCCCGCTGGCGTTGATCCTCGCTGGCATGCTGTGCATCAACCTGGAAACCTTCGCCTTCGCCCCCGGCGACATCGGCGACAAGCTGATGGGCCTGTTCTACGCGTTGGCCGCCTTGGCCTGCTGGACCTGGTACGCCGTGCAGAACAGCCGCTACCTGAAGCAGTGCGGGCATTTCGACAGCCACCAGTGGTCGGTGCTGTGTGGGGTGATGACCGGCCTGGCCAGCCTGTTGATGGTCGCCGGCCTGGCGCTGTGGCAGCCGCAGCAGTTGCAGGTGGAGGCGCCAATGTCGCGCTGGTGGTTGTTCTGGGCCGCCAGCCTGGCCTGTGCGGTGCTGGGCTCGTGGCTGGCCATGGCGTTGTGGAACGCTGCGTCCAAGCGGCTGCCGTTGACCTTGAGCGGGCAACTGATCGTGTTCGAGACCCTGTTCGCGTTGTTGTATGCCTTCCTCTGGCGGCAGACCGGGCCGAGCTTGTTGGAAGGGGCGGCGATCGTGCTGGTGATTGGTGGCGTGCTGTGGTCGATGCGCCAGCATGAACCGCCACGCGAACTTGCCAAACCCGTGCATTCCTGAGAAAAGGGCGGCTTTGTTTTTCAGCGTTGGAGTATGCCCGTGAGCCAAGAACTGCAGATCATCGACCTGGTCGAGGGTGATGGCAAAGCTGCCGTCAAAGGTGCCCTGATCACCACCCAGTACACCGGCTGGCTGGCCGACGGCAGCGAGTTCGATTCGTCGTGGTCGCGCGGCAAGCCGTTCCAGTGCGTGATCGGCACCGGCCGGGTGATCAAAGGCTGGGACCAGGGCCTGATGGGCATGCGCGTTGGCGGCAAGCGCAAATTGCAGGTACCGGCACACCTGGGCTACGGCGAACGCAGCGTGGGGGCGATCCCGCCGAATTCGGACCTGACCTTCGAGATCGAATTGCTGGAAGTGCTTACGCGGGATGATTGAGTTGGGGGCTTGAGGGGTACGGTTTTGGATGTGTGTGGTTGCTGACATCGAGCGCCGCCCGCGCGGCGCTTCGCAGCACAAGGCTGCTCCTACATCTGTTTCGGGCCAGTCCATCCTGTGAGGTCCCCGCTGTCCGCCTTGTTTGTTCCCTTCGATATCGAAGGGGAAGCAGTTGCTCTTCATCGATCTTCAGCCATGCACCAAGGCTGCAACCCACCTGGCACAGGAATAACTGGCCCGAAACAGATGTAGGAGCAGCCTTGTGCTGCGAAGCGCCGCGCGGGCGGCGCTCGATTTCAGCACCAGCAGAACTCCCAAGCCCTACATTCCAGCACCACCACAACTCCCAAACCCTACATCCCAGCACCACCCTGAAACCCCAGGTTCTTGCGTCATACACAATTCCGCAACACCCATCCCCTAATCTAGGCCTTGCCTAGGGAACGGCATTCACCTTCAGGGAGGAACCAAACGGGTTCAGGGCACTCTGACCCTCACTCGTTGCCAAGGATGGCATTCACTACAAGGGCGCCCTGCAACTGGCGGGGCGATGTGGCGGGTAAACCCGATTTTCTTTGCCACACGAGCCTGTCTTGATGAAGTTGCCAACATTCTTCCGCCGTCGCCGTCACTTGCTGCTGAGCCTGGTGCTCACCGCTGTTGCCGTACCGCTGGCGCTGGAAGCTGTCGAAAGCCGGGCGCAACCGGTGGATGGCACCCAGACCCTGGTGTTTCTGCGCCATGCCGAGAAGCCGGGCGAAGGCTTGGGCCAGTTGAACTGCCAGGGCCTCAACCGTGCGCTGGACCTGGCTACCGTGCTGCCCGAGCGCTTCGGCAAGGCTGACTATGTATTTGCGGCCAACCCCTCGCGGCATGTCGAGGAAGGCAGCAAGGACGAAAGCTACAGCTACATCCGCCCGCTGATGACTATCACTCCCAGTGCCATCCGCCTGGGCCTGCCGGTAAACATCGACTACGGTGCCAACGACACCGATGAGCTGGCCGAAGAGTTGCTCAGCGACAAATACCGCAATGCAACCATCTACACCGCCTGGTCCCACGGCTACCTCCCGGAATTGATCAATACCGTGGCCGGCAAGGCCCTGGGTGAAGAGCAGGTGATCACCGAGGACTGGAACGGCGATGACTTCGACACCCTCTATGTACTGACCCTGACCTGGCACGACGGCAAGGCCAGCCTGCTCAGCCGCAACGTCCGCCAGGGCCTCAATGACGGTGCACATAGCTGCCCGACCTGATCCGCTGTTACTGTTCGGCCAGGGCGCCGGAACAGGGATGAGCGATGAAGCAGCGGGTAACGGTAATCGGTGGCGGCGTGGTGGGCCTGGCAACGGCCTATGCGCTTGTTCGTGAGGGGTGGTCGGTCGACCTGGTCGAGGCTCGCGACAGCCTGGCCTCGGCCACCAGCTTTGCCAATGGCGGGCAATTGTCCTATCGCTACGTGGCACCACTGGCCGATGCCGGTGTGCCGTGGCAGGCGCTGGGCTGGCTGTTGCGGGGCGAGTCGCCGCTGCGCCTGCGTTTACGCCTGGACCCGGCGCAGTGGCGCTGGCTGTTGGCGTTCACCCTGGCGTGCCGGCGTAGTGTCAATCGCCGCAATGCCGCACAACTGCTGGAGCTGGCGCTGCACAGCCAGGCTGTTCTGGCGCATTGGCGCGAGGGCGATGGCCTGGGCGATTTTGCCTGGCGGCGCAATGGCAAGCTGGTGGCCTTTCGCAGCGAGCGTGCGTTTGCCCATGGCCGTCAACAGCTGACGGACCCGGCCAGCCAACAGGTGTTGGCGTCGACCGAGTTATACGCATTGGAGCCAGCCCTGGACGGTGCTCCGTTTGTTGGTGGCGTTTTCACAGCGGACGAAGAGGTTGGCGATTGCCACCTGTTCTGCCAGCGCCTGGCGGCGCTGTTGCGCGCCTCTGGCCAGTGCCGCTTCTTACTGGGCCGGCCAGTGACACAACTGGTACAGCACAAGGGCCAGGTTGTGGCGCTGCAGCTGGGCGATGAGCGGATGGATGTGGAACAGCTGGTGCTGTGTGCCGGGCATCGCGGCCCGGGCCTGGCCTTGCCGGGGGTGCAGCTGCCGATCTACCCGTTGAAGGGCTATAGCCTGACGGCACCGATCAGCGCCGGGCACCGGGCGCCGGAGGTGAGCCTTACCGACTATGAGCGTAAGATTGTCTATGCCCGCCTGGGCCAGCAACTGCGGGTGGCGGCGATGGTGGATATCGTCGGCTTCGACGAGTCGGTGGAAAAGCGCAGGTTGCAGAGCATGCGGCGGTTGGCGCTGGAGACGTTGCCGAAGGCGGCGGACTATGGCCAGGCGGTGGAGTGGGCCGGGATGCGGCCGGCGACACCGACCGGGGTGCCGATCATTGGCGGCACGGTGTACAGCAATTTGTGGCTGAACCTGGGGCATGGGGCCTTGGGGTTTACCTTGGCCTGTGGCAGTGCGCAGCGGTTGGCCAGGATGTTGAGTTAGCAGGACCGGCCTCTTCGCGGGTGAACCCGCTCCTACAAGGGACCCCACAGTATTCAGGTTTGTGGTGATCCTTGTAGGAGCGGCTTTAGCCGCGAAGAGGCCGGTACAGGCAAATAAAGGATTAGCGCCCGAAGCGCGTCGGCCAGCCAATCACCTTCTTCGCCCGCGGCGTGGCATAAGTGCGCACTTTAGAGGTGCTCAACCCCATCCGCACCAGCGATTCAGCAATGGTTACCGCCGCACTCACCCCATCCACCACCGGCACACCCGTACGCTGGCGGATCTGCTCGTCCAGCCCGGCCATGCCGCCGCAACCCAGGCAGATCACCTCGGCCTTGTCATCACGCACCGCGCGTTCGGCCTGCTCGACAATGGCTTCCACAGCCCGCTGCGGGTCGGCCTCCAGCTCCAGCACAGCCAGCCCGCTGGCGCGTACCGAAGCGCAGCGGTCATATAGCCCGGAGAGCTTCAGGCGGTCCTCGATCAGTGGCACGGTGCGGTCCAGCGTGGTCACTACCGAGTAGGCATGGCCTAGGTACATCGCCGTGCTGGCGGCGGCATCGGTGATGTCCACCACCGGCACGTTCAGCAGCTCCTGCAGGCCTTCGCGGCCGTGTTCGCCGTAACCGGCCTGGATCACGGCGTCGTAGGGGCCCTCGTAGGCCAGCACCCGGTCCATCACCGCGATGGCGGCCAGGTAGCTCTCAAAGTTGCCCTCTACCGACTCGGCGCCGAACCAAGGGGTAAGGCCGATGATCTCGGTACCGGGCGCGGCCACCGCGCGGGCTTGTTCGGCAATGGCTTCGGTGATGGCTTCGGTGGTGTTGACGTTGGCGATCAGAATACGCATGGGTAGTCCTCCCTGATTAATGGCTGCTGTGGTCGACGGCGATGCATTCGCCGCTGACGTCGTGGTATTGGCGCTTGCGTGGAGCGATCAGCAGGTAGATGGCGGCGGCGATACCGGCACCAATCAGCCAGGAGAACGGCGCCACGCTGTGGAAGTTGGGTACCAGGGCGAGGACGATGGCCAGCAGCGCGGCTGGCACGAACGCGGCCACGGCGCGCAGGTTGATGCCCTTGGTGTAGTGGTAGGCGCCGGCCGGGTCTTCGCTGTACAGCTGCGGCACGTTGATGCAGCCTTTGCGCAGCAACCAGTAGTCGGACATGATCACCCCGTACAGCGGGCCGAGCAGGGCACCCAGGCCGGACAGGAAGTACACGATCACCAGCGGGCTGTTGTACAGGTTCCACGGCAGGATCAGCACTGCCAGGGTGGCGCTGATCAGCCCGGCACGGCGGAAGTTGAGGTGGCGCGGTGCCAGGTTGCTGAGCACGAAGGCCGGGGCGACGAAGTTGGCCATGATGTTCACCGCCACGGTGACGATCAGGAAGGCCAGGCAGCCGAGCACCAGGAAGGGCGTGCTGGGGATTGCGGCGACGATCTGCGTCGGGCTGTCGATGATCTGGCCGTTGATCTGGAACTGCGCGCCGCACAGCACCACGGTGATCACGGCGAACACCAGGATGTTCACCGGCAGGCCCCAGAAGTTGCCCACGCGGATGGTCTTGCGGCACGGCGAGGAGCGGGCGAAGTCACAGAAGTTCAGCACCAGGGTGCCGTAGATCGCCAGCCACAGTGCGCCGCCGGCAAAGATGTTGCGCCACATCTCATAGCCGGTCAGCGGCTCGGCCACCGACCAGGCGATGCGCGCGTCGGCCTTGAAGTACATGAACACCGCCAGGCTGGCGACGGTCAGCAGGATCACCGGGCCGGCGAAGGCCTCGTAGCGGCGCACCATCTCCATGCCGTAGGCCAGGATCACCAGTTGCACCAGCCAGATCGCCACGAAGCACACCCAGCCCAGGCTCGACAGGCCGAGGATGCTGTCATGGTCGTAGGCCGCCATGTGTGGCCACACGGCGGTGAGCAGCACACGCAGCACCACCGAGGCCAGGTAGGTCTGGATGCCGAACCAGGCGATGGCGATGACTGCGCGGATCAGCGCCGGGATCTGCGCGCCATGGATGCCGAAGGCGATGCGGCTGATGACCGGGAACGGTACGCCGGTTTTCTGCCCCATGTAGCCGGACAGGTTCATGAAGAAGTACACCAGCGCCGCGCCGATCGCCAGCGACAACAGGATTTGCCAGCCACCCAGGCCGAGGGCGAACAAGCCCATGGCGAACGAATAGTTGGCGATGTTGTGCACATCGTTGGTCCACAGCGCAAAGATGCTGTAGCCACCCCAGCGCCGGCCTTCGCTACGGGTAGGCGCGAGGTCGCGGTTATGCAGGCGCGGGCTCAGGACAAGTTCTGGCGGGTGGCCAACAAGGGTGGAATCGGGGTGGGTGCTGGCGACGGATAGTTCAGGGGCAAGGTCGAGGCTGCTACTCATTCCGGCGGGCTCCTGATGCACATGGACTGCGATGAGCGGGCATGCGCACGGGCTCGCCATCTCGTCGGTGCAGCGTTGGCATCACAGGGTTCTGGGCGCGGCGGCCAACATTGGGTCGGCGTCGCGGGTTCTTGTGTATTTATGTTTTGATCGGTTTGTATACAAAACACGAACACACAAAAGCGAGTTCTGTGCCAAGGAACAGCCAACTTTCGGCGGGCCAGTATTTTGAATCTATCTTGTTGAAAGATAAGTTAATGAAATGCGGGAAATATAAGTTGACCAAATGAACAGGTTTAAATTTTAGAGGGATAATTAGTTGATCAATTGGTCAGAATTATTTGCAGGAAGTGTGTAACGTATTGGGGCGTTACCTTGAAAAGTGCACACAAAAATGGCACCTATGGTGACATTTTTGTGTACAAAAAATTGGTCAGCTTTTTCCTGTGCTCGCCTCTTCGCGGGTGAACCCGCTCCTACAAGGTGCCACGTACCCGATGTAGGAGCGGGTTCACCCGCGAAGAGGCCGGAGCAGGAAGAAATCAATCCATCGGCGGCAACCGCCGCTTCACCGGGCTTTTCTTGATGATCGCAGTGTTGGTCTCGGCCAGCACATTGATGCGGTCAAGCAGGGTGTCCAGCTGTTCCATCGAGCGCACATGCAGGCGGGCTATGAAGCAGTCTTCACCGGTGACTTTGTCGCACTCGGTGAACTCGGGGATGGCAATGATCTGCCGCTCCACCTCCTGCAACTGCCCCGGCAGCGGGCGGATGCGCACAATGGCCTGCAGTTGGTAACCAAAGGCACGCGGGTCGACCTCCACGGTGTAGCCGCGCAGCACACCACGCTCCTCCAGGCGGCGCAGGCGCTCGCTGACGCTGGGCGCGGACAGCCCGCTGATCTGCGCCAAGGCCTTGAGCGAGCGGCGCGAGTCTTCCATCAGTGCATTGATCAGAAGTTGGTCGATGCTATCGGTCATGCTTACCTCAACAGGCAATTCTGGTTAATTGCCTTGATAGTAAAGGCAAGCTTGCCGATCTGCCTTTGATATCCGCTGGATGGCGGGCAGGCTGCCTTTGCATACTAGTGCCATCGTCAACGGGAGGTGTGAGATGGACAGTTCATTGCGCCGTGGCTCGCTGGAAATGGTTGCTGCCATGCTGATTTCCGGGACCATCGGCTGGTTCGTGCTGGTGTCGGGCCAACCGGTGCTGGAGGTGGTGTTCTGGCGCTGTGTATTCGGAGCCGTGACCCTGCTGGTGATTTGCGCCGCTTTCGGCTTTCTGCGCCCGGGTGTAATAAGCCGCACGGCGTTCCTGCTGGCGATTGTCAGTGGTGTGGCCATTGTCGGTAACTGGGTGCTGTTGTTTGCCTCCTACTCGCGGGCATCGATTGCCATTGGCACGGCGGTGTACAACGTGCAGCCGTTCATGCTGGTGGGGCTGGCGGCGCTGTTTCTGGGCGAGAAGATCACCTTGGCCAAGGTCACCTGGCTGAGTGTGGCGTTTCTCGGCATGCTGGCCATCGTCAGTGCCCATGGTGCGGGGCAGGGGAGTGGTGAGGACTATTTGCAAGGCATTGCCTTCGCGTTGGGGGCGGCGTTTCTGTATGCCATTGCGGCGTTGATCATCAAGCGCCTGAGCGGCACGCCACCGCACCTGATTGCGTTGATACAGGTGAGCACCGGTGTGTTGCTGCTGGCGCCGTGGGTCAAGCTTGGCGGGTTGCCGGGTGAAGTGCCGGCGCTGGCCAGTTTGCTGACCTTGGGCATGGTGCATACCGGCTTGATGTATGTGCTGCTGTACAGTGCAATCCAGCGCTTGCCCACGGCGTTGACGGGGGCACTGTCGTTCATTTACCCGATTGCGGCGATATTGGTCGACTGGGTGGCGTTCGGGCATCGCCTGGCGCCGTTGCAGTGGCTGGGAGTGGGGTTGATTTTGCTGGCGGCGGCGGGGATGCAGCAGGGGTGGTGGTTCCGGTTTTCGCGGGTTGCCATCGAAGAGTGAGGTGACCTTGCTGGCCTATTCGCGGGTAAACCCGCTCCTACAGAGAGCGCACGGCATTCAGCCTTGTGGGGATCCTGTGGGAGCGGGTTTACCCGCGAAGAGGCCCGCAAGGTAGAATGCCGCTCTTTGCCAGCCTGCGACCCACCATGACCTCGCCAATCCACACCCTGGAGCAACACCTGCTCGCCGCCCTCGACCCTGCCCCGCAGGAAACCCGCCGCCTGTTCCACGGCCGTGGCCGCTGCTGGCCGGGCCTGGAGCAGGTCACCGTCGACTGGCTGCAAGGTGTGCTGTCGGTCGCGCTGTTCCGCGAACCTGCCGAAGGCCAGCTGGCCGAACTGGAAGCCATGCTGCGCAGCCTGGCTGAGCGCCCGCAGTGGACCGGCCAGGCCATCATCATCCAGCACCGCTACCTGCCCGACAGCCCAGGCCAGTGGCTGCTGGGCGAACCATGCCAGCAGCGCGAGGTGGTCGAGGACGGCCTTACCTACCTGCTGGACCTGGGTGTGCGGCAGAACAACGGCCTGTTCCTCGACATGCGCTATGGCCGTCGCTGGGTGCGCGAGCAGGCGGCGGGCAAGCGTGTGCTGAACCTGTTTGCCTACACCTGCGGTTTTTCGGTGGCGGCGATTGCCGGGGGGGCCGAGCAGGTGGTGAACCTCGACATGGCCAAGTCGGCGTTGTCGCGGGGCCGGGATAACCATCGCCTGAATGACCACGATGCGTCACGGGTGGCGTATCTGGGGCATGAGCTGTTCAAGTCATGGGGCAAGGTGCGCAAGTATGGGCCTTACGACCTGATCATCATTGACCCACCGACCTTCCAGCGTGGCAGCTTTGTGTTGACCCAGGATTACGCGAAGATCCTGCGGCGCTTGCCGGAGTTGCTGAGCGCGGGTGGGACGGTGTTGGCGTGTGTCAACGATCCGGGCATCGGGCCGGAGTTTCTGATCGAGGGGATGGCGGAGCAGGCGCCTTCGTTGGCGTTTGTCGAGCGGCTGGAGAACCCGCCCGAGTTCCCGGATGTGGACCCGGCGGGGGGGTTGAAGGCTTTGGTATTCCGTCAGGGTTGATGTTGCCTGTGCCGGCCTCTTCGCGGCTGAAGCCGCTCCCACAGGGACCACACGACATTCAGCCCTGTGGTGATCCTGTGGGAGCGGGTTTACCCGCGAAGAGGTCGGCCCTGCCTACATCAATTACTGCCCGGTGTAGATCTGGTCAAACACCCCACCATCATTGAAGTGGGTCTTCTGCACGGTACGCCAGTCACCAAAAGTCTTCTCCACCGACAGGAAGTCCACTTTCGGGAAGCGGTCGGTGTACTTGGCCAGTACCGTCGCATCACGCGGGCGCAGGTAGTTGTTGGCGGCGATCTCCTGGGCTTCTGGCGACCACAGGTACTTCAGGTATTCCTCGGCCACGGCCTGGGTGCCTTTCTTGGCCACCACCTTGTCGACCACGCTAACCGGCGGCTCGGCTTCGGCTGACACGCTCGGGTAAACCACTTCGAACTGATCGCGGCCGAACTCGCGGGCGATCATTTCGGCTTCGTTTTCAAAGGTCACCAGCACATCACCAATCTGGTTGGTCATGAAGGTGGTGGTTGCAGCGCGACCGCCGGTGTCCAGCACCGGTGCCTGCTTGAACAGCTTGCCGACAAAGTCGCGGGCCTTGGTTTCGTCACCGCCTTGCTTGAGCACATAGCCCCATGCCGACAGGTAGGTGTAGCGGCCGTTGCCCGAGGTTTTCGGGTTGGGCACGATCACTTGCACGCCGTCCTTGAGCAGGTCCGGCCAGTCTTTCAGCGCTTTCGGGTTGCCCTTGCGTACGATGAACACGGTGGCCGAGGTGAACGGTGCGCTGTTGTTCGGCAGGCGGGTCACCCAGTTGTCTGGCACCAGCTTGCCATTGTCGGCCAGGGCGTTGATGTCGGTGGCCATGTTCATGGTGATGACATCGGCCGGCAGGCCATCGATCACCGCCCGCGCCTGCTTGCTTGAGCCACCGAAGGACATCTGCACGTTGACCTTCTCTTTGTGCTCGGCTTCCCAGTGCTTCTGGAAGGCCGGGTTGTAGTCCTTGTAGAAGTCGCGCATCACGTCGTAGGAAACGTTGAGCAGGGTAGGGGCGGCCTGGGCGAGGTTGCCCAGGGCCAGGCCTGCGGCGAGCAGCGAGGCGGTGAAGAGTTTTTTCACGTTGCTTCCTTGTTATCGAGAAGGTGTTGGCAATTTGCCTGCGACTATAGCGGGTGGGTTTGTGGGGGTTAAAGAACAAAAAAGCCTTTGGTTATATCGTTGGCAGTGCCGGCCTCTTCGCGGGTGAACCCGCTCCTACAATGGCCGGCGATACGCTAACAATGTAGGAGCGGGTTTACCCGCGAAGAGGTCGGCACAAGCAACATCAAAGCTTGGGAAACAACCCATTCCCACACCGGGAACAGAACGCCGCGCCATGCTCGTGGGTCTTCTTGTGGCAGGTCGGGCAATCATGCTGCAACTGTTCCCCGCGCATGGCATTGGCCAGTTCAGCGGTAAAAATCCCGGTTGGCACGGCAATGATCGAGTAACCGGTAATCATCACCAGCGACGACAGCACCTGCCCCAGCGGCGTCTTCGGCACGATGTCGCCAAAGCCCACGGTGGTCAGGGTAACGATGGCCCAGTAGATGCCCTTTGGGATGCTGGTAAACCCATGCTCCGGCCCTTCGATCACATAC
Organism: Pseudomonas sp. NPDC089392; assembly: GCF_044749595.1. Taxonomy (NCBI): domain Bacteria; kingdom Pseudomonadati; phylum Pseudomonadota; class Gammaproteobacteria; order Pseudomonadales; family Pseudomonadaceae; genus Pseudomonas; species Pseudomonas sp. NPDC089392. The sequence continues at coordinate 43,974 of NZ_JBIVIF010000040.1, read as the reverse complement.
ATCAGCGTGCCGAACACCGTCACCAGGGTGGATACCGTCACCAGGAACACGATGATCTTCTGCTTGCTGCCGCGCAGCGCCTCCATCAGGTAATGGGCCTGCTTGAGGTATGGGCTGAGCTTGAGCACGCGGAAAATCCGCAACATCCGGATGACGCGGATGATCAGCAGGTACTGGGCATCGCTGTAGTACAACGCGATGATCCCCGGCACGATCGCCAGCAGGTCGACCAAGCCATAAAAGCTGAAGGCGTAGCGCAACGGCTTGGGCGAGCAGTACAGGCGGGTGAGGTACTCCACCAGGAAGATCGCGGTAAAGCCCCACTCGATGGCCGCCAGCAGTCCGGCGTAGCCTTGGTGCACCTCGTCGATGCTGTCGAGGATCACCGTCACCAGGCTGGCCAGGATGATCAGCAGGAGGATCTTGTCGAAGCGTCTTCCAGCCACGGTGTCGGTCTGGAAGACCATGATGTAAAGCCGCTCGCGCAGGCTTGCAGGGTTGTTCATTGGCTCATTCCGTATTGCGATGGGCTGAGCCTAGGGGCTGCGTTTCAGCTGTGCAAGCGGCTGGCGTCGCGCTGCCTGGGCTGGGCCAAGTGGCTGCCCAGGTGCATCAGCCAGCAGGCGGCGACAAAGGGCGCGGTCAGGCCGGGCACCGGCAGCAGCTTGAACAACGGTTGCAACAGCAGGGCCAGGGCAATGGCCAGCAGCGTTACCCAGGGCTTTTCACCCTGCCGGCTGAAGGCCAATGCCGCCAGTGCCGCGTTGAACCCGTACAAGCCCAGCCACGCAGCCTGCGCTTGATCGGCGAGCAGCGCCACGCCGCCGCCGATGGCTGAGCCGATCACCGCCCACATTGCGGCATAAGGGTTGGCAATGAACATCCCGACGATGATCAACAAACCGGCCAGGGGCTGGTCGAGTAGGAAGATCTGGCCCACGCCACGCGCCAGGGCGTACAGCGGGTCGGCTTCGACGAAGCCGCTGGGCGAGGGGCTGGCGAGCAGCAGGGTGGCCCAGCCCAGCAGCACGAATGGCGCGGTATAGGCAATCAGCAGCTTGCCGCCGCGCTTGCGCCATTGGTGAGTGATGATGCTGGACAGGCCGCCGGCGGCGATGATCAGTGGCGGCAGGATGGCCGACCAGGGCAGCACGGCGCTGATCAGGATACCGATGAGTACGCCGTTGTAGCAGTACAACCCGGCCTGGCGGTCGGCGCGGTCGTAGCCGCGGCGTTGCGCGGTGAGCAGGCCGGCGAGGGCGCCGAGCAGGGCACCGCCGACCAGGCCGGGGGCAGTCAGCAGGATGGCCAGCAGGCAGCACAGGCCGCACAGCGGGTTGCGCAGCAGCAGCACCTGGCTGAAACCGTTGAGTAACGCCGTGGCCCAATCGGGGCACGGGTTGACGAAATTTTTGGTGTACATGGGGCAGTCAGTGAGGTTGATGGGGAGCGGTGGGCCTCTTTGGGCCTCGGGTTTTCCGCAGTTGAAGTCGGCATACTGCTGTTTCTGTGGGAGCGGGTTTACCCGCGAAGAATCCAACTCGGTGTATGGCACCGGCTACGCCGGTGTTCGCGGGTGAACCCGCTCCCACAGGTTCACATTACGGCAACTCGTCAGATCAAAGTCTCGATCCGCAGCGTGTTAGTCGACCCCGGCTTGCCGAAAGGCACACCGGCGGTAATCAGCAGCGTGTCGCCACGGCTGGCCATGCCTTGCGCCTGGGCAATCTCCAGCGCAGTGGAAACAACTTCATCCACTTGACGCAGGCGGTCGTTGACCACTGAATGCACACCCCAGGCCACGCTCAGGCGGCGTGCGGTGGTCAGGTTTGGCGTCAGGTTGAGAATCGGTGCCCGTGGCCGCTCGCGTGCAGCACGCAGGGTCGAGGCGCCCGATTCGCTGTAGTTGACCAGCACTGCCACCGGCAGGATGCCGCTGATACGGCGGATGGCGCAGCTGATGGCGTCCGATACGGTAGCCTCGGCCTTCGGCCGGCCAACGTCGAGCTGGGCCTGGTAGTCCGGGCCGTTCTCCACCTGGCGGATGATCTTGCTCATCATCTGCACGGCTTCCAGCGGGTAGTCACCCGAGGCAGTCTCAGCCGACAGCATCACCGCATCGGCGCCTTCGGCCACAGCGTTGGCCACGTCGGTGACTTCGGCACGGGTCGGCGCTGGTGAGAAGCGCATGGATTCGAGCATCTGCGTGGCCACCACCACCGGTTTGCCCAACTGGCGGCAAGTACCGATGATGCGTTTCTGGATTTGCGGCACGCTTTCGGCCGGCACTTCCACGCCCAGGTCGCCACGGGCCACCATGATTGCATCTGCCAGTTCGGCGATGGCTTGCAGTTGTTCGACCGCCGAGGGTTTCTCGATCTTGGCCATCAGGTAGGCGCGGTCGCCAATCAGCTGGCGTGCCTCCACGATGTCCTCGGGGCGCTGCACGAACGACAGGGCTACCCAATCCACACCCAGCTCCAGGCCGAAGGCCAGGTCGCGGCGGTCTTTCTCGGTGAGAGGGGACAGGTCGAGTACCGCTTGCGGTACGTTGACACCCTTGCGGTCGGACAGCTCGCCACCATTCAGTACTTCGGTGTCGATGGCGTCGCTGTGCTTGGCGGTGACGCGCAGGCGCAGCTTGCCGTCGTCCAGCAGCAGGTCCATGCCCGGTTCAAGGGCTGCGATGATTTCCGGGTGTGGCAGGTTGACCCGCTGGTTGTCGCCCGGGGTTTTGTCCAGGTCCAGGCGCAGGGCCTGGCCGCGTTGCAACTGCACCTTGCCTTCGGCAAAGCGGCCCACGCGCAGCTTGGGCCCTTGCAGGTCCATGAGGATGCCCAGTGGGTAGTTCAGTTGCTGCTCGACTTCGCGGATCCACTGGTAGCGCAAGGCGTGGTCGGCGTGCTCGCCGTGGCTGAAGTTGAGGCGGAAGATGTTCACCCCGGCTTCGACCAGTTGGCGGATGTCGTCGATGTCTTTGATCGCAGGGCCAAGGGTGGCGAGGATTTTGACTTTTTTATCAGGCGTCATGATTGGGCAGTCTCGAGGATCAGGATGGCGCGGAAGTCGTTGACGTTGGTGCGGGTCGGCTCGGTGACGATCAGCGCATCCAGCGCGGCGAAATAACCGTAGCCGTTGTTGTTGTCCAGCTCGTCGCTGGCCGACAGGCCCAGGGCTTCGGCACGGGCGTAGCTGGCCGGGGTCATGAAGGCGCCGGCGTTTTCTTCCGAGCCATCGATGCCGTCGGTGTCACCGGCCAGGGCATACACGCCCGGCAGGCCCTTGAGGCTTTCGGTGAGGCTGAGCAGGAACTCGGCGTTGCGCCCGCCACGGCCGTTGCCGCGCACGGTCACGGTGGTTTCGCCACCGGACAGGATCACGCAGGGTGCCTTCAGTGGCTGGCCGTGCAGCACGATCTGCCGGGCGATGCCGGCGTGCACCTTGGCCACCTCGCGCGACTCGCCTTCCAGGTCGCCGAGGATCAGCGGGCTGAAGCCGGCCTGGCGGGCTTTGACGGCGGCGGCTTCCAGGGATTGCTGGGGCTTGGCGATCAGCTGGAAGTGGCTGCGGGCCAGCGCCGGATCATCGGCCTTGACGGTTTCCGAGGCTGGGTTGTTGAGCCAGTCGATGACCGCTTTTGGCGCTTCGATGTTGTAACGCTTGAGGATGGCCAGGGCCTCGGCCGAGGTGCTCGGGTCGGCCACGGTGGGGCCGGAAGCGATCACCGTGGCGAGGTCGCCCGGTACATCGGAAATGGCATAGGTGTATACGGTGGCTGGCCAGCAGGCCTTGGCCAGGCGACCGCCCTTGATCGCCGAGAGGTGCTTGCGCACGCAGTTCATCTCGCCGATGGTGGCGCCGGATTTCAGCAGTGCTTTGTTGATCTGCTGCTTGTCAGCCAGGGTCAGGCCCTCGGCAGGCAGGGCCAGCAGGGCAGAGCCACCACCAGACAGCAGGAAGATGACGCGGTCGTCTTCATTGAGGTTGCTGACCAGTTCCAGCACGCGCTTGGCTACGGCCAGGCCGGCGGCGTCGGGGACCGGGTGGGCGGCTTCGACCACCTCGATCTTTTGGCAGTTGGCGCCGTGGCCGTAACGGGTGACGACCAGGCCGGAGACTTCGCCCTGCCAGCTTTTCTCGACCACTTCGGCCATGGCGGCTGCGGCCTTGCCGGCGCCGATGACGATGACCCGGCCGCTACGGTCGGCGGGCAGGTAGGGTTCGAGGACTTGACGGGGGTGGGCGGCGGCGATGGCTGTGTCGAACAGGTCGCGGAGAAGTTTTTGCGGATCGACCGACATGGCAGGCTCCCAGATTATTGTTGTTCTGCAGAATCAAAAACGCCCCTGGAACTGCCTCCGTGCAGGCCGAACCAGGGGCGGGTGTTGCTCGGTGCCACCTGATGAGCCTGTGGTCGCAGGTTCATCGGTGATGGCTTCTTCGCGGGTGAACCCGCTCCCACAGGATTACCGCAGCCCTCAGGCCTGTGGAGTACCTGTGGGAGCGGGTTCACCCGCGAAGAGGCCTTTGAGGGTTACATCAAGATCACTTGTCGCCGCGGATCGAGAAGTTGGCCATGTGCTCCAGGCCTTTGATCAGCGCCGAGTGGTCCCAGTTGCCGCCGCCCAGGGCCTGGCAAGTGTTGAACACTTGCTGGGCGTTGGAGGTGTTGGGCAGGTTGATGCCCAGTTCCTTGGCGCCTTGCAGGGCCAGGTTCAGGTCCTTCTGGTGCAGGTTGATGCGGAAACCTGGGTCGAAGGTGCCCTTGATCATGCGCTCGGCATGCACTTCAAGGATTTTCGACGAGGCGAAGCCGCCCATCAGTGCTTCACGCACCTTGGCAGGATCCGCGCCGTTCTTGGCGGCGAACAGCAGTGCTTCGCTGACGGCCTGGATGTTCAGGGCGACGATGATCTGGTTGGCGACCTTGGCGGTCTGGCCGTCACCGTTGCCACCCACGCGGGTGATGTTCTTGCCCATGGCCTCGAACAGCGGCAGGGTGCGTTCGAAGGCTTTCGGGCAGCCACCGACCATGATGCTCAGGGTCGCGGCCTTGGCACCGACTTCACCGCCGGACACCGGGGCGTCCAGGTAGGCAGCGCCGGTGGCCTTGATTTTCTCGGCGAACACTTTGGTGGCGGTAGGGGAGATCGAGCTCATGTCGATCACCACCTTGTTCGGGCCAACGCCTTCGGCCACGCCGTTTTCACCGAACAGGACGGCTTCGACCTGTGGGGTGTCGGGGACCATGACGATGATGAATTCGGCTTCCTGGGCCACTTCTTTCGGGTTGGCCAGGGCCACTGCACCGGCGGCGATCAGGTCGGCTGGCGCGGCGTCGTGGTGGGTGGAAACGAACAGGCTGTGACCTGCTTTTTGCAGGTTCTGGGCCATGGGCTTGCCCATGATGCCGGTGCCGATGAAACCGATTTTAGCCATGAGAGATTACCTCGTTGTATTTGTTGAATCTCGATGGAACAGGCGGTGCAGGCCCCTTGTGGGAGCGGGTTCACCCGCGAAGCAGACACTGCGGTGGGTGGCACCGGCTTTGCCGGTGTTCGCGGGTAAACCCGCTCCCACAGTGTCTGGTGTTTCCCTGGGGCTTATGCTTGGCCCTTAGATTGCGTTATGGGTCTTCAGCCAGCCCAGGCCTGCTTCGGTGGTGGTCAGCGGCTTGTACTCCGCGCCCACCCAGCCCTGGTAGCCAATGCGGTCCAGGTGTTCGAACAGGAAGCGGTAGTTGATCTCGCCGGTGCCTGGCTCGTTGCGGCCGGGGTTGTCGGCCAGCTGGATGTGGTTGATCAACTTCAGGTTGGCTTCCATGGTGCGAGCCAGGTCACCTTCCATGATCTGCATGTGGTAGATATCGTACTGCAGGAACAGGTTGTCGCTGCCCACTTCGGCCTGGATTTCCAGGGCCTGCTGGGTGGTGTTCAGGTAGAAGCCGGGGATGTCGCGGGTGTTGATCATTTCCATGACCAGGCGGATCCCGGCGGCTTTCAGTTTGTCAGCGGCATACTTGAGGTTGTCGACGAAGGTCTTGCGTACGTCGGCGCACTGCAGGCCTTGCGGGCGAATGCCGGCCAGGGCGTTGACCTGGGTGTTGCCCAGCACCTTGGCGTATTCGATGGCCTTGTCGACACCGGCGCGGAACTCTTCGACGCGGTCGGGGTGGCAGGTGATGCCGCGCTCACCCTTGGCCCAATCACCCGCAGGCAGGTTGAACAGCACCTGGGTCAGGCCGTTGGCGTCCAGCTGCTGCTTGATTTCTGCAGCGCTGAAGTCGTACGGGAACAGGTATTCGACGCCGCTGAAACCAGCATCGGCGGCAGCCTTGAAGCGGGCCAGGAAGTCCTGTTCGGTGAACAGCATGGACAGGTTGGCAGCGAAGCGAGGCATGTTGTGTCTCCTAGCGTTGAAGGCCCCCGGCGCCCTCAGGTATGGGGCAGCACGGGGGCGTCAGGCGATCAGTCCAGCATCGAGATGGCGGTTGGCGCGTCGTTGCCGACCAGGGCCAGGTCTTCGAACTCGTTGACCGCGTTGATCTCGGTGCCCATGGAAATGTTGGTCACACGCTCGAGAATGACTTCGACCACTACCGGCACGCGGAACTCTTCGGCCATTTTCTGTGCCTTGAGCAGGGCAGGGGCGATTTCTGCCGGCTCGAACACACGGATGGCCTTGCAGCCCAGGCCTTCGACCACGGCAACGTGGTCGACACCGTAGGTGGCAGCGTCAGTCGAGTTGATGTTCTCGAACGCCAGTTGTACACAGTAATCCATGTCGAAGCCACGCTGCGCCTGACGGATCAGGCCCAGGTAGGCGTTGTTCACCAGCACATGGACGTATGGCAGGTTGAACTGCGCGCCCACTGCCAGTTCTTCGATCATGAACTGGAAGTCGTAGTCACCCGACAGCGCGACAACCTTGCGCTTTGGATCTGCCTTCACAACGCCCAGTGCCGCAGGGATGGTCCAGCCCAGCGGGCCGGCCTGGCCGCAGTTGATCCAGTGGCGAGGCTTGTACACGTGCAGGAACTGCGCGCCGGCAATCTGCGACAGGCCGATGGTGCTGACGTAGCAGGTGTCCTTGCCAAATACCTGGTTCATTTCTTCGTACACGCGCTGCGGCTTGACCGGCACGTTGTCGAAGTGGGTCTTGCGCTGCAGGCTGGCCTTGCGCTGTTGGCAGTCTTCCAGCCAGGCAGCACGGTCTTTCAGCTTGCCGGCGGCTTTCCACTCGCGGGCCACTTCAAGGAACACGTCCAGCGCCTTGCCGGCATCGGAAACGATACCCAGGTCTGGGGTGAACACGCGGCCGATCTGGGTCGGTTCGATGTCTACGTGGACGAATTTGCGGCCTTCGGTGTAGACGTCGACGGAACCGGTGTGGCGGTTGGCCCAGCGGTTACCGATACCGAACACCAGGTCGGATTTCAGCAGGGTGGCGTTGCCGTAGCGGTGTGAAGTCTGCAGGCCGACCATGCCGACCATCTGTGCGTGGTCGTCCGGGATGGTGCCCCAGCCCATCAGGGTCGGGATCACCGGTACGCCGGTCAGTTCGGCGAACTCGACCAGCTTGTCGCTGGCGTCGGCGTTGATGATGCCGCCACCGGCTACCAGCAATGGGCGCTCGGCGTCATTGAGCAGGGCCAGGGCTTTTTCGGCCTGTACGCGGGTGGCGGACGGCTTGTTGATTGCCAGTGGTTCGTAGGCGTCGATATCGAATTCGATTTCGGCCATCTGCACGTCGAACGGCAGGTCGATCAGCACCGGGCCTGGGCGGCCGGTGCGCATTTCATAGAAGGCCTTCTGGAAGGCGTAAGGCACCTGGCCTGGCTCCAGAACGGTGGTCGCCCACTTGGTGACCGGCTTGACGATGCTGGTGATGTCGACAGCCTGGAAGTCTTCCTTGTGCAGGCGGGCACGTGGGGCCTGGCCAGTGATGCACAGGATCGGGATGGAGTCGGCCGAGGCGCTGTACAGGCCGGTGACCATGTCGGTGCCGGCTGGGCCGGAGGTACCGATGCACACGCCGATATTGCCTGGGTTGGCACGGGTGTAACCCTCGGCCATGTGCGAGGCGCCTTCGACGTGACGAGCGAGGACGTGATCGATGCCACCGACTTTCTTCAGGGCCGAGTACAGCGGGTTGATGGCAGCCCCTGGGATGCCGAATGCGGTATCTACACCTTCACGGCGCATGACCAGAACGGCTGCATCGATTGCTCTCATTTTGCTCATGGTTTGTGCCTCTTTGATTTTGTAATTGTATACAACTTGCTTTGCGACAGAGTGTATTCACGGCTGGCCGCTCAGGTCAACGGGTTTTCGTCGGGTGAGGTCGGTTTCGTTCAAGCACCCGTGAAAACGGTGGTTTGCGGCATCGCATACGATCGTTTCAATTTATTGTATACAAAAATAGATTCAGTTGTGTTCTATTGGCTTATCGGTTTTCACCTGCCCTCAGGGCTTCTCACAACAAGAAGAGGACCTTTCCATGAACGCTTTGAACCTGAAAGTTGCTGTCAGCCTGGTGAATGCCGCGCTGGCGGCGGGCCGCAAGATCAATGCAGCGCCACTGACCGTGGCCGTGCTCGATGCTGGCGGGCACCTGCTGGCGCTGCAGCGCGAGGACGGCGCCAGCCTGATTCGCCCGGAAGTGGCCACCGGCAAGGCCTGGGGCGCGATTGCCCTGGGCAAGGGCTCGCGCCTGCTGGCGCTGGATGCACAGCAGCGGCCGGCGTTTTTTGCCGCGCTGAACGGGATGGGGGAGCGGCCGGTGGTGCCGGCGCCAGGAGGCGTGCTGATTCGTGATCAGGACGGCAAGGTGCTGGGTGCTGTAGGGATCAGCGGGGATACGTCGGATATTGACGAGCAGTGTGCGATCAGTGCGATTGAGGAGGTGGGGTTGCGGGCGGATGCCGGTGTAGCGGCTTAAGTCTTCATTGCCTGTTCTGGCCTATTCGCGGGTAAACCCGCTCCCACAAGGATTACCACAGACCTGAAGCTTGTGGAGTCACTGTGGGAGCGGGTTTACCCGCGAAGAAGCCAACGCCGAGGTTCAGGCTACCTCGGGCTCACAGCCCTTGAGCACCATGCGGATGATGGTTTCGGCCGCCGCGTCATAATCACTGTCAGCCAGCTTGGCCTTGCCCGTCACAGCAGAAATCTGCCAGTCAAAATCCGCATAGGTCTGGGTCGCCGCCCAGATGCTGAACATCAGGTGGTGCGCATCCACATGGGCGATCTGCCCGCGGTCGATCCAGCGCTGGATGCACTCGATATTGTGCCGGGCCTGTTCGTTCAGCTGTGCCACCTGGTTCGGCGACAAGTGCGGGGCGCCGTGCATGATCTCGCTGGCGAACACCTTGGAGGCATGCGGCAGGTCACGCGAAATGCGGATTTTCGAGCGAATGTACGCACTTAGCACTTCCTTTGGGTCGCCGTCGGCATTGAACGGCGTGGAAGCCTGCATGATCGGCGCGATGATGCTTTCCAGGACCTCGCGGTAGAGGTTGTCCTTGGATTTGAAGTAGTAATACACGTTCGGCTTGGGCAGGCCGGCCTTGGCCGCGATATCGCTGGTCTTGGTGGCGGCGAAGCCCTTGTCGGCGAATTCCTCGCTGGCCGCGCGCAGGATCAGTTCCTTGTTGCGCTCGCGAATGGTGCTCATGGTCAGGGATCTTCCTCGTGTCTGGCCACCTCTAAGAGGGATCGAGCATGGTAGCACCGGGCTTGACGGGCGCTCAAGGCAGCGGCTTTGGGCTAGAATCCGAGACACATACACATCTGGATACAAGCAAACATGGCAGGAAGCAGTCTACTGGTACTGATCGACGACATCGCCACGGTGCTCGATGACGTCTCGGTGATGACCAAGGTGGCGGCGAAAAAGACCGCAGGCGTGCTGGGCGACGACCTGGCATTGAACGCCCAGCAGGTCAGCGGCGTGCGTGCCGAGCGCGAGATTCCGGTGGTGTGGGCGGTGGCCAAGGGCTCGATGGTAAACAAGGCCATCCTGGTGCCGGCGGCGCTGCTGATCAGTGCATTCATCCCCTGGGCGGTGACGCCGCTGCTGATGCTGGGTGGTGCTTACCTGTGCTTCGAGGGCTTCGAGAAGCTGGCGCACAAATTCCTGCACAGCAAGGCCGAGGATGACGCCGAGCACGAAGCGCGCAAGGAGGCCGTGGCCGATGCCAATGTCGACCTGGTGGCCTTTGAGAAAACCAAGATCAAGGGCGCTGTGCGCACTGACTTCATCCTGTCGGCGGAAATCATCGCCATTACCCTGGGTACCGTGGCCGATGCGCCGCTGACCCAGCAGATTATCGTGCTGTCGGGCATTGCGATTGTCATGACCATCGGCGTTTACGGCCTGGTGGGTGGCATCGTCAAGCTGGATGACCTGGGGCTGTGGATGAGCCAAAAGGCATCGCGCCTGGCCCAGGTGGTCGGCAATGGCATCCTGCGGGCCGCACCGTACCTGATGAAGAGCCTGTCGGTGATTGGTACCGCGGCCATGTTCCTGGTCGGTGGCGGGATCCTGGTACACGGCATTGCGCCCCTGCATCACGCCATCGAGGCGTTCAGCGAAGGGCGCGGAGGGGCGCTGACCGGGGCGCTGCTCAACGGTGTGGCCGGGGTGGTGGCCGGTGCCGTGGTGCTGGCGGTGGTGGCGGTAGTCGGGAAGTTGTGGCGGGCGTTACGGCCGGCTACCTGAGTTGTTTGGCCGGGGCTTTGCCCCGGTTCGCGGGTAAACCCGCTCCCACAGGATTTCCACCACCTCATGACCTGTGCAGTACCTGTGGGAGCGGGCAAGCCCGCGAACACCGGCGAAGCCGGTGCCATGCACCGCGTTGTCGCTGCCACAGGTTCAGTGTTCAGCCACCGCACCTTGCTCTTGCGGCTTCCAGGCCAGCAGGCCTTTGCTGAAGTCGTTGGCAGCACTCTGGTAGTAGGCAATCGCCCGACGTACCAGCGGGTTGTCACTGCCCACGCTCGTTTCCCGGCTGTTACCCAGTGCGTCTTCATGCACGCGCATGCCGCCGCGTGGGCTGAGGATGGCCAGGTCCTTGCCGTCGAACAACCCCAGGTGCTGGTAGTTGCCGATCAGTACCCGTGGCGGCAGGGACTTTTCGCGCAGCAGGTCGCGGCCAAAGAAGGTCGAGGTGTAGCTCAGGTTCAGCAGGCCGAGCAGGGTGGGGGCAAGGTCGATCTGGCTGGCCAGTTGCGCATCCTCGCGGGGCGCGATCAGCTTGGGTGCGTAGATCCACAGCGGAATCTGGTAATTGCTCACCGGCAGGTCTTCCACGCCCGCGCTACCGGCGGTGTGGTCGGCGACGAAGACGAACAGGGTGTTGTCGAACCACGGCCTGTCTTTGGCTTCCTGCAGGAACTGCGCGATGGCGTGGTCGGTGTACTTCACCGCGCCTTCGCGGCCGTCACCCGATGGAATGTCGATACGGCCGTCCGGGTAGGTGTAGGGGCGGTGGTTGGAGGTGGTCATCAGCTGCAGCAGGAACGGCTGCTGCTTGGCATGGTCGGCATCGGCCAGCTTCAGGGCCTGGCGGTACAGGTCCTCATCGGCCATGCCCCAGGCGTTCTTGAAGCTGATTTCGCTTTCGTCCACGCTGCTCTGGTCGACGATGCGGTAGCCGTTGCCACTGAAGAAGGCGTTCATGTTGTCGAAGTAGCCGCGCCCGCCATAGACGAATACTGCGTCATAGCCGACCGCTTTCAATTGCTGGCCGAGGCTGCCATAGCCACTTTCGCGGCCGATGCGTTTGACGATGGAGCGGCCCGGGGTGGGCGGGATCGACAGAGTGATGGCTTCCAGGCCGCGGTCGGTACGGGTGCCGGTGGCGTAGAAATTGTTGAAGTACAGGCTCTGCTGGCGCAGCACGTCCAGGTTGGGCGTGAGGTTGCGCGCATCGCCGTTGCTGCCCATGTACTTGGCGCTGAAGCTCTCGATGGTGACCAGGATGATGTTCGGCTTGCGTGGCTCGCCGCTGGCCGTGATGTGGCGGCGGATATCCTCGGGCTCGCTGGCCTGGAACGTCGCATTGGGCTCGGCCAGTTCCTGGTGCATCTGCGCACCGGCTTCGGCAGCGTCGAGGCTGGCGTAGAACTGGGTGTAATCGAGTTCGTTGTTACGGAACGCGGCAAAGAACTGGTACGGACCGTTGCTCGCCAGTTCGCGTTGGTAAGCGTTGCCGCCTTGGCCGCGGGGGAACTGCTGGTCGACCAGCAGCACACTCAGCCCGCCCAGTACCGCCAGCAGCGCAATGCCGCCAAGGCGCTGGTGCAGGTTAGCGCTGGGCGCGGCAAACACCTGGGCCAGGGGTTTGCGCAGGATCACGGCAAGCAGCACGGCAACCACGGCGATGCTGCCCAGCAGTGTCGGCAGCGGGTAGGACTCGCGAATGTTGTCCAGTACTTCCTTGGAATACACCAGGTAGTCGACCGCGATGAAGTTGAAGCGAACCCCGAATTCGTCCCAGAACAGCCACTCGGCCACCGCGACGAAGAGCATCACGAACAGGCTGACGATCAGCACCCCGCCCATCAGCCGGCGATGCAGGCGTGTGCGCCACAGCGCGGCCGGGCACAACGCCAGGTACAGCCCCAGCGGCAGGGCGGCATAGGTGAGGAAGCTCAGGTCGTACAAGGCACCACTGAAGAACAACGAGAAGTACCCGCCTTGGACTTCATCCAGGTGGGTGACCAGCAATACCAGACGGGTCAGCAGGAAGATGCCGAACCATAGTGAGCAAACTAGCAGAAGATACCGCCAAGGGGCGGCCAGGGACGTGCGCATTAAGTAGGCCTGTTTTCTTTTTTTGGATACAAGAACGCAAGCATGCTAGATAGCAAAGTGAAAAAATTTTGTCAAAAATTCGCAGTCGTTGGGTGGAATATCGCAACTATTGTAAGTACCTTGATTTTTCCTACGGGCAGGGAGGTGAAATCATGTTTGGAAATGTACTGACTTACGATGTTTACCACCTGGCACTGTACTTGGGCATGGTGATGGCCTGGGGGGCGGTGGGGCTGTGGTTGCTGCAGCGTGGCGCGGGCGTGGAGGCGTTGTACCGGTGCTGCGCGATGTTCGGCCTGGCATTGATGATCAGTAGCGTCATGTTGGTGTTGGACATCTTCCGTGTCCTTGAACATTGGCAGGTGGAACTGGGGCTTATGCTGTTGGGCGTATTGTTGCCTTGCGTGGTTGTCCTGACTTTTAAGGCAGGTTTAAATTCAAGTAAGAGCGATCCTAATAAGTTGTAGGAGATTGCTTACATGTTGTGACGTGACAGCGCATTGTAAGTTCAAGGCGCTGTCACGTTTCAGCGCATCAGAAGTGCACTTTTACCAGGAAACTCATGGTGTTCTGGTCGGTGGTAAAGGCATCGCTGTCCTTGATGCCGTACTTGTTCTTCCAGTAGTCGTACTCGACACCCACGTACAACTGCTTCTCGCCAAGGTGCAATGCCTTGCCCAGGTCGTACTTGATCTGCGGGTTGAAGTGCAGGTTGGCCTGGTAGGTGCCGTGACGGTTCTCGTCGTTGTCCACCACCCAGTCCATGAAGCCGTCGATCAATACGTCGGAATCGCCGACCGGAATGGTGTACGACCACACCGGGGTGATCTGCCACACGTTGTCGCCAGCGCGGCTGCCGTCGGTGGTGCGGTTGTAGAAGTTCAGCTGGAAGTAATCGAAGCCGGGGATAGCCAGGTCGAAGCCAGGGCCGATCAGGTACGACTCGGTGTCACCCTCGCCAAACTCGTAGGTCATCGCCAGCAGCACGTCCTTGACCGGGCCGAGTTCCAGCTTCTGGTCGAAGATCTTGCCGAACGACAGGCGCGGGCTGATTTCACCGTAGTAGGTGTTTGGGCCGTTACCGGCGTCTTTCTGGCCCTGGTAGAAGATCTTGTCGACGAAGATGAAGTTGTCGCCGTACTTCCAGCCATCGGCGTGCTCGAAGGTAACGGTTTGCTGGATCGACGGGTTGACCTTGAAGTTCTTGCCCCACAGGTAGGTCAGGCTGTTGTTCTGCCACTGCAGCAGGTCGTCGGCGTGGGTGGCGCCGCAGGCCAGCAGGCCGCCGGCGAGAATCAGGCTGTTGATAGTACGCATTGCGAGTGTCGCTCCCTTGATTGATCTGTTGTCAGCGCTCGGTGTTGGCGCTTTTTTGTCTTTTGAGTCAGCTTTTTTCGATAGGCCACAGCTGTTTGGCAAGGGTTGAGCCAACTTTTCCGGGTTGGCAAAACCTTCCTGCTCGACTTCGTTCTGAACGGATGAAAAGGGTCTTTCAGGCTGGCAACACGTTGGCCAACCGCCCGTATTCATTGACTGAGCGGTCAGTAAACGCAGGCAGAATCCGTTCTGCCCTGATCGAGGGGGCGCGCAGATTACTGGCTTGCGCGCCGCGCCTCAAGTGCTCCGTCCTGGAGCGGGGTGTATCAAAGCTGTGCGTTTGGTCAACTTATCAGAAGTGCACCTTGATCAGGGCACTGGTGACGCTCTGGTTGCTGTCCAGGTTGCCGTTGCTGTCGATGCCGTACTTGTCCTTCCAGTAGCTGTACTCAATGCCCACGTACAGCTGCTTGGCGCCCAGGTTCAGGGCCTTGCCCAGGTCGTACTTCACCTGTGGGTTGAACTGCAGGTTGGCGTGGTAGGTGCCACGGCGGGTCTGGTCGTTGTCCACCACCCAGTCCATGTAACCGTCGATCAGAATGTCGGATTTGCCTACCGGGATGGTGTAGGAAAAGGCCGGGGTAATCTGCCAGACGTTGTCACCGGGGCGGCTGCCTTCGGTGTTGCGCAGGTAGAAGTTAAGGGTGAAGTAGTTGAAGCCAGGGATGTCCAGGTCGAAGCCGGGGCCGATCAGGTAGGCCTCGTTGTCGCCCTCGCCACGCTCGTAGGTCATGGCCAGCAACACATCCTTGATCGGGCCGAAGGCGAGCTTCTGGTCGAAGATCTTGCCGAACGACAGGCGCGGGCTGAACTCACCGTAGTAGGTGGTCACGCCTTTGCCCGGGTCGGGCTTGCCGTTGTAGAAAATCTTGTCGACGAACATGAAGGTGTCGCCGTACTTCCATTTGTTGGCGTGCTCGAAGGTCACCGTTTGCTGGATGCTGGGGTTGACCTTGAAGTCCTTGCCGTACAGGTAGCTCAGGCTTTCGCCATGCCACTGCAGCCATTCGCCCGCGTGGGCGGGGAGGGTGGCCAGCAGGCTGCTGCCCAGCAAGAGGGACGTGGTGATGCGTTTCATGTTGTGGTTCCCGGACTTATTGTTTTTGTTTGGTTTTTTTGGCGCGCAGGCGCCCCGGGCGGCCCATTCCGGCGGGCCGACGGTGTAGCGTTTACGGCTAAGTCGAGGCAGGGGCGGCAGTGCGCCGCCCCTTTTGGCTCAATGCTGGTGACAGGCTTCGTTGTGCACCGCGCGGTCGGCACCACCAAGAATGTTGAACAGTACGTTCAACACCAAGGCACTGACCGTGGCCATGGCGATACCACTGTGGGTGATGGGTTCCATCCACTGTGGCATCTGGGCAAAGAACTCCGGACGGACCACGGGGATCAACCCGAAGCCGACGCTCACGGCAACCAGCAGCTGGTTGCGGCGGTCGCCGATGTCCGCCTCCTGAAGAATCTTGATCCCGGTGGCGGTGACCATGCCGAACATGGCGATGGACGCGCCGCCCAGTACTGCAGGCGGGATCGAGGCAATCAGGAAGGCCGCCTTGGGCAGCAGGCTGAGCAGAATCAGCAGTGCACCGGCCACGATGGTGACAAAGCGGCAGCGCACCCCGGTCATCTGCACCAGCCCGATGTTCTGGGCGAACGAGGAGTGGGTGAAGGTGTTGAAGAAGCCGGCGATGAACGATGCACCGGCATCGCACAGCAGGCCGCGGCGCAGCATCCCAGGGGTTACTTCGCGATCGGTCACCTTGCCCAGGGCCAGGAACATGCCGGTGGACTCGACGAAGATGATCACCACCACCAGGCACATGGACAGGATCGGTGCCAGGCTGAAGGTCGGCATGCCGAAGTGCAGTGGGGTTACCACCTGCAGCCACGGCGCCTCATTCAGGCCAGTCAGGTCGACCATGCCGATGGAGCCGGCCAGGATGTAGCCCAGGCCCATGCCCACCAGCACCGACACGTTGACCCAGAAACCGCGCATGAAGCGGTTGATCAGCAGAATCACGGCCAGCACCAGGCTGGCCACCAGCAGGTAGATGGGCGCACCGAAGTTTGCCGCTGCTTCGCCACCACCGGCCCAGTTGACCGCCACCGGGAACAGTGACAGGCCAATCGAGGTGATCACCGTGCCGGTGACCAGTGGCGGGAAGAAACGTACGACCTTGGACATGAACGGCGCGATCAGCATGCCGAAGAACCCGGCGGCGATGGTCGCGCCGAAGATCCCCTGCAGGCCCACGCCGGGCATGCCGGCCATGGCCACCATGCTGCCGACGGCAGCGAAACTGGCACCCATCATCACCGGCATGCGGATGCCCACCGGGCCGATACCGAACGACTGGATGATGGTGGCGACGCCAGCGACCAGCAGGTCGGCGTTGATCAGGAAAGCAACTTCTTCTCGGGACAGCCCAGCGGCCTGGCCGATGATCAGCGGCACGGCGATCGCGCCACCGTACATCAGCAGAACGTGTTGCAGGCCAACAAGGATCAGTTGGAACAAGGGCAGAGGCTCTCGCGGCGGCGCAATAGGGATGTACGCCTTGCGTGACTCGGACATGCAGCACCTCGAGTTTTGTTTTTATTCTCGGATCCAAGCGCCGGCCTCAAGCGGCAGGCTCCCGGTTAAGAGAGCCTGGGGTTCCCGCTTGAGGCTGAACGCTCGATGCTTGCTTGTTGCGTATCTCTTGAAACAGAGGCCGGGCATGCCGGCCTCTTCGCGGGTGAACCCGCTCCCACAGGGGGGGGCGGTGTCATCCCGACAATTGTGTTTCAGTTGACCGGGGCGCCTTTGGCGATCCAGTCGCCGACGAGCTTGCGCTCTTCGGTGGTCATCTGGGTGATGTTGCCCAGCGGCATGATCTGGCTGGCGACCGCTTGCGCTTGAATGCGCGCGGCCTGGGCCTGGATCTGCTGCGGGGTGTCGAACATCACGCCGGCAGGGGCGGCGCTGAACAGTGGGCTGGTCGGTTTCGACGAATGGCACACGGTGCAGCGTTCCTGGATGACATTGTGGATCTTGTCAAAAGCGTCACCGCCAGCCTGGGCCGTGGCCTGGGCAGGGGCTTGCGCGGGTGCGGCCGGCGCTTCGGCAGCCTTGGCGGCGTCCTCGGCGCGCTGCTCGGCAGCGGTCTTGCCACCTACAGCGGTAGCCGGCAGCGGCTGGTACTCGACCTTCGCTGCGGCCTGCTCAGGGCTTACGGCCATCGGTTTCGGACCGGTGACATAGGCCAGGCAGATCATTGCCAGGGCGCCGACCGGCAGGGTCCAGGCGTACTTGTTGCTGTCGTGGCGGGTGTTGAAGTAGTGGCGGATCAGAACCGCGGCTACTGCGATGCCAGCCAGGATCAGCCAGTTGTACTGGCTACCGTAGGTGCTCGGGAAATGGTTGCTGATCATGATGAACAGCACCGGCAGGGTGAAGTAGTTGTTGTGGCGCGAGCGCAGCAGGCCCTTGGCCGGCAGTACCGGGTCAGGCGTCTGGTTGTTCTCGATCGCCGCCACCAGCTGGCGCTGGGCCGGCATGATGATGCGGAACACGTTGCCGACCATGATGGTGCCGATGATCGCGCCGGTGTGCAGGTACGCACCACGGCCGCTGAACACCAGGCTGAAGCCCCAGCACGCGGCAATGATCAGCACGAACAGCACACCGCCGAGCAGCGCTGGCTTCTTGCCCAGGGGCGAGTCGCACAGGAAGTCGTAGATGAACCAGCCAGCGATCAGCGAGCCGATGCCGATGGCCACGCCTTCGGCACCGCTCAGGGTGCTGCCAGGGGCCAGCAGGTACAAAGCCGGGTTCCAGTAGAACACCACGCACAGCAGGGCGATACCGGACATCCAGGTGAAGTAGGCTTCCCATTTGAACCAGTGCAGGTTCTCGGGCATTTTCGGTGGTGCGAGTTTGTATTTCTCCAGGTGGTAGATACCACCGCCGTGAATTGCCCAGAGATCACCCGACAACCCATCGCGCGGGTTGCTTCGGTTCAGGTGGTTCTCCAGCCAGACGAAGTAGAACGATGCACCGATCCAGGCGACACCGGTGATCATGTGAACCCAGCGAATGCTCAGGTTCAGCCATTCGTGAAGGTGTGCTTCCACAGTATGTACCTCTGCCGATCACCGCAAACGATGACCGACCTTTTCTTATTGGTGGGGATTGAGGATCAGCATCTGTTCCTCGGTGAAGTAATGCTCATCGCAGTTGTTGCCAGAACCACTGCGATCAACCACCAGGAAATCATCCCGCTTTTCGATCGTCAGCACCGGGTGGTGCCACACGCCGCGATGGTAATTGACGCCCTGCCTGCCGTTACTACGGAAGGCACGGACCAAGCCTGATACAGGTGCATCGCCAACCGGCGCGACCACGATCAGAAAGGGGTTGCCGAGCAGCGGGATGAAAGCCTGGCTGCCCAGCGGATGGCGTTCCAGCATGCGCACGGTCAGCGGCATGTCCTGCGCGTCGGCGCGGAAGATGCTGATGATCGCCTTGTCTTCAGGCTCGGCGGTTTCCACCGCGGCGAGCTTGTGAAAGCGCATGGTCGAGCCGTTGTTGATCATGAAGTGATCGCTGCCGTCGGTTTCGATCACGTCTCCGAATTGGGCGAAGGCTTCTTTGGTCAGGGGCTCGATCACTAGGGTGCGCATGCGGGTCTCTCTTATATGTTCGTTGTACTGAAATAGGTTCGGCTGTTGCTTACAGTTGCAGCAGGCGGAACAGGGCGATCAGGTTGATCTGCGCCAGGGCTTCCTTGAATTCGGCATCGGTGTCGTTGTGGATGCGTTTTTCGAAGGAGGCGAGGATCTGGTGCCGATTGCTGCCTTTGACCGCCATGATGAACGGGAACTGGAACTTGGCCTTGTAGGCGTCGTTCAGTTCAGTGAAACGGGCGAATTCTTCGGCGGTGCACTGGTGAATACCGGCGCCGGCCTGTTCGTTGGTGCTCGATTCGGTCAGCTCGCCCTGCACGGCGGCCTTGCCTGCCAGGTCCGGGTGAGCGTTGATCAGCGCCAGTTGGTCAGCGTGGTTGGCGCTGAGCAGGATGTCGCTCATGCGCTGGTGCAGCGCCTCGATCTCGTCCAGTTCGCCCAGTTGGCCCAGGTCGTAGGCCTTTTCGGCAACCCACGGCGAGTGCTCGTAGATGTCGGCGAAAGCCTTGACGAAGGCGTCACGGCCCAGGGTGGATGGCTTGAGGGTGTTGAAGGCGGTCATCAGGCGTTCTCTTTCTTGTACGGGTGGGTGGTGTGCCAGTGGCGGGCGATGTCCACGCGACGGGCGAACCAGACCTGGTCATGGCTTTTTGCGTAGTCGACGAAGCGCTTCAGTGCGGCCAGGCGCGCCGGGCGGCCGACCAGGCGGCAGTGCAGGCCGATGGAGAGCATTTTCGGTGCTTCGGCGCCTTCGGCGTACAGCACGTCGAAAGCGTCCTTCAGGTACTGGAAGAACTGCTCGCCGCAGTTGAAGCCTTGTACCTGGGTGAAGCGCATGTCGTTGGTGTCGAGGGTGTAGGGGATCACCAGGTGCGGCTTGCCGGTCGGGTTGTTCGGCTCCCAGTAGGGCAGGTCGTCGTCGTAGGTGTCGCTGTCATAGAGGAAGCCACCTTCCTCCATCACCAAGCGGCGGGTGTTCGGGCCGGTGCGGCCGGTGTACCAGCCCAGCGGGCGTTCGCCGGTGAGTTCGGTGAGGATGCGGATGGCCTCGAGCATGTGCTCGCGCTCCTGGGCCTCGTCCATGTTCTGGTAGTCGATCCAGCGGTAGCCGTGGCTGCAGATTTCGTGGCCGGCTGCGGCCATGGCACGGATCACGTCGGGGTGGCGCTGGGCAGCCATGGCCACGGCGAAGATGGTCAGCGGCACACCGCTGTCCTTGAAAAGCTTCAGCAGCCGCCATACGCCGGCACGGCTGCCGTATTCGTACAGCGACTCCATGCTCATGTTGCGTGCGCCCTGCAGTGGCTGGGCAGCGACCATCTCGGACAGGAAGGCTTCGGATTCCTTGTCACCGTGCAGGATGTTGCGTTCGCCACCTTCTTCGTAGTTGAGGACGAAAGACAGCGCGATGCGAGCGTTGCCCGGCCATTGCGGGTGAGGAGGGTTGTTGCCGTAACCGATCAGGTCGCGAGGGTAGTCAGCGCTCACTGCAGTCTTCCTTCTTGTGCGTTAGTGCGGGTGGTGGGCGGGCCGCGTCGGTATGTCGCACCACCGGATGGGCTGATTGTATACAACTTCTGAATTCTTTTGTAAGCCTGTTTTTCCGCATTTCTTCCCTTTTGTCGCCTCGCAGGGGCCTGGAAAAACAGTGCAAGAAACCTGCCTGATTGGTCAGCTAATGACATTAGGGTCGGCACCGGCCCTGTATTTGCGACCGATGGGTCGTTTCTGGGCAAGAATCGCGGGGTGCGACAGAAGGGCTCAAAAAATTGTGTACAATTTTGCGATGGAATGTCTTAATGGCGTCATTCCCGCACATCGCAGGCCCTATGCCGTGTTGATGGCCGTGTATTTTTTGCCCACAGATTGAACAAGAGGCGACAAGCAATGGGACGTTTGACCACACACGTACTGGATGCCGCGCATGGCTGCCCGGGCAGCTCGATCAAGGTCGAGCTGTACCGTGTCGAAGGCCAGCAGCTGGAGCTGGTTAATACCGCCCTGACCAACAGCGATGGCCGCGTCGACGCGCCACTGTTGCAGGGTGACGACTACCGTACCGGCGTTTACCAGCTGCAGTTCAGCGCTGGCGACTACTACCGCGCCCGTGGCGTGCAGCTGCCGGCCCAGGCGTTCCTGGATGTTGTCGTGCTGCGTTTTGGCATCGACGAGGCGCAAGAGCACTACCACGTGCCGCTGCTGATCTCGCCGTACAGCTATTCGACCTATCGTGGAAGCTAGTTGGTCGCTAGAAGAATCTTCGTAGGTCCTTTGGCCCGCTCTCACACTGGCGGGCTTTTTTTCGTCTGCTGTTTTTCAAATTCCCAGCTGGAACCAACTGAGTGACTGATATTTTTGTCAGTAGTTTCTTACAACTGTGCTTGAGATGATCGGTTTTTCCGGCGCATTTGAGGGTCTGGTCTGATGGACGCAAGAAATGTGTATACGCCCTATGGTTACCGAAGCACCAAAACGGCGCCAGCCGGAGCATTGGGCTTCAATGGCCAGTTTTTTCATGCTGCGCTGGAAGGCTACGCGCTCGGAAATGGGCACCGAATATACAACCCTCGTTTGATGCGATTTATCAGCCCAGACACCTTGAGCCCTTTTCTCAAAGGCGGTATCAACGCCTATGCCTATTGCCTGAATGATCCTGTCAATGGGCAGGATCCTAATGGGAAATGGACTTTTTTCAAGAATGCAGTTCAGACGATGAGTCGTTTGGTGACTCAGGCAGCGAGTCGTTTCATATCGCCTTCTCAGCAAGGGCAACTAACGAACAATCAGTCCTGGAATCTTGGCAATGAGATGTCGTACGCGATGCGAGAGGTGAAGGCTGGCAGGATCACATATAGGGTTGTGCAAAGCGAGGTCGGCTTCTCTATGCTCAATCCTTCAAAATTGCACAAGTTTGTCTACACAACTGAGAGAAAGCTCGTGGTTTTCAGTGGTATGGACGACGAAACGATGCCTAGTCACGGCAGTCTCGGTGAATTCTCGGGGCTTGGCTATGGCAAAAAAGGCCTTGGCGAGATAGTTATCGGCGCAGGTTATGTCATTAAAGACACAAACGGAGATATTTCTCTTAATAACCATTCTGGCCACTTTCAACCTGGCTTCGAGACCCTGTATTCCGTAGAGGAACACGTGAATGCGCTGGGTATTGAAGTATCGCTCGTGCGCAGCAACTTTGATCTTGATCCCTGAGAGGGGGGTGGCTGCACGTCGTTCGCGTTCAGCATCTTACCCGAGCAATCAGTGCAGCATGAGGCATTGACAAGGGGCGCCTAAGCGCCCTTTGTTCATGCGGTTGGGCTCAGAGGAACACAAACTTGGCAATGAAGATCGCGCACAGCACCCACAGGCTGGCCGAGATTTCCTTGTACTTGCCGGTACCCGCCTTCAGCGCCACATAGCTGATAAAGCCCAGGGCAATACCATCGGCAACCGAGAAGGTCAGCGGCATCATGATCACCGTGACGATCGCCGGAATGCTGTCGGTGGCTTCATCCCAATGAATGTGCGCCATGCTGCCCATCATCAGCATCGCCACGTAGATCAGCGCGCCAGCAGTCGCGTAGGCCGGAATCATCCCGGCCAGCGGGGCGAAGAACATCGCTGCGACGAACAGCAGGCCGACCACCACCGCTGTCAGGCCGGTGCGACCGCCTGCGGCTACGCCAGCAGCACTTTCCACATAGCTGGTCACTGGCGGCACACCCACTACCGCGCCAAACACGCTTGACGCACTGTCAGCCTTCAGCGCCCGTGACAGGTTCTCGATGCGGCCATCCGGCGCCACTAGGTTGGCCCGCTGGGCCACGCCCATCAGCGTGCCGGCGGTGTCGAACATGTGCACGAACAGGAAGGCCAGTACCACGCTGATCATGCTGACGTTGAACACACCGGCAACGTCCATGGCCATCCAAGTCGGTGCCAGGCTCGGCGGCATCGACATCACCCCGCCAAACTTGACCAGGCCCAGGCCCCAGCCCGCCAGGGTGACGCCGATGATGCTGATCAGGATCGCACCGAACACCCGCTTGTAGCTGAGGATGGCGATCAGCAGGAAGCACATGGCCGCCAGCAGTGGCCCCGGCTCATGCAGCGAGCCCAGCTTGATCAGCGTAGCGGGGCTATCGACGATGATGCCGGCGGTTTTCAGGCCGATCAGCCCGAGAAACAATCCGACGCCGGCCCCCATGGCATGGCGCAGGCTGACCGGGATGCTGTTGAGCAACCATTCGCGCACTTTCGACAAGGTCAGGAACATGAACAGAACGCCGGAGACGAACACGGCCCCCAGCGCGGTTTCCCAGTTGTAGCCCATGGTGCCGACCACGGTGTAGGTGAAGAAGGCGTTGAGGCCC
This sequence comes from Pseudomonas sp. NPDC089392, assembly GCF_044749595.1. Taxonomy (NCBI): domain Bacteria; kingdom Pseudomonadati; phylum Pseudomonadota; class Gammaproteobacteria; order Pseudomonadales; family Pseudomonadaceae; genus Pseudomonas; species Pseudomonas sp. NPDC089392. Next base: position 20,743 of record NZ_JBIVIF010000040.1, on the reverse strand, counting down.
ATGCCCGGTGCCAAGCCTACCGGCCAGTTGGCGTACAGGCCCATCAGCAGGCAGCCCAGCGCGGCGGCGATGCAGGTGGCGACGAAGGCGGCACCATGGTCGATGCCGGCGTCGGCCATGATGTTGGGGTTGACGAAGATGATGTAGGCCATGGTGATGAAGGTGGTCACCCCGGCGATCAGCTCGGTCTTGACGGTGCTGCCGTGTTGCTTGAGTTTGAAAATCCGCTCCAGCCAGCTCTTTTCGAGCGGTGGGGCAAGATCCAGCGTAGGGGCTTCGGATTTGCGGCTTTCCACAGCGAGTACTCCTCAAGTCTTTCTTGTTGTTGTCGGGGCCAGTTCCTGAGCAATGCACTTGGTGGCCCCACGAGGGAAGGCAGACGTCTGACCGTTTTGTTGACTCGCAGGTCAAGAAGTTGCTCGGTGGATTATGCTTTTGTGTACAAAGAATGCAAATAATGTTTTATGTTTTGTGTGCGCAATGCGTCGTACAACGGCTATATAGGTAAAACGCCCCCTGCGGAATCGCCTCAGCCTGTGTACAATGGCGCCATACTTTCTCTTCGTGCCTCGAGAGCCCATGAACGAACAGCTGCAACCTCTGAAAAAACCTGCGCGTGCTGGCAAGGCTGGCCGCAGTGGTACCCAGGACGACATCGTCTACGCGCATATTTTCGAGGCGATCCTCGAGCAGCGTCTGGCCCCGGGCACCAAGTTGAGCGAGGAAGCGCTGGGCGAAATCTTCGGCGTCAGCCGCACCATCATCCGCCGCGCCTTGTCGCGCCTGGCCCACGAAAGCGTGGTGTTGCTGCGGCCGAATCGCGGCGCGGTGGTGGCCAGCCCGACGGTGGAAGAGGCGCGTCAGGTGTTCTTCTCGCGGCGCATGGTCGAACGTGCCATTACCGAGCTGGCCGTGCAGCACGCCACCTTGGACCAGCTCAACGAGCTGCGGCAAATGGTGCGTGAAGAGCGCGACAGCTTCTCGCGCGGTGATCGCGGTGCGGGTATTCGCCTGTCTGGCGAGTTCCACCTCAAGCTGGCCGAGGCGGCGGGCAATGCACCGCTGGTAAGCTTCCAGCGCAGCCTGGTATCCCAGACCTCGCTGATCATTGCCCAGTACGAAACCGGCACCCGCTCGCACTGCTCGTACGACGAGCACATGCAGCTGATCGACGCCATCGAGGCGCGTGATGCCGAGCAGGCCGTGAGCCTGATGATGCACCACATGGACCACATCGACAGCAAGCTGAACCTGGACGAGGAAAGCGCCTCGGACGACCTGCATGCGGTGTTCTCGCATTTGCTGAAAAAGCCCAAGGTATCGGCCAAGGGTTGATCGTTTGCCTGGGTGATTGAAGGGGGCTACCTTGCAGCCCATTCGCAGCACAAGGCTGCTCCTACAGGTAGCGCGTAACCCCTGTAGGAGCAGCCTTGTGCTGCGAATGGGGCGCGAAGCGGCCCCCAGCCATAACTGGCCATCAGCCAAACGTCTGCTAAATTCTTGTGAGCAAACCTTCATCAAGCAGTTGGGCTTGCGCATTCGTTGCGTTCAACTTCTTGAGGAATGGATTCATGAGCATGTCCCTCGGTAAACGAATGGGGGCCGAGCTGATCGGCACCTTCTGGTTAGTGCTTGGCGGCTGTGGCAGTGCGGTACTCGCAGCCAGCTCCCCTGTCGGTATCGGCGTTCTCGGTGTTGCTTTCGCTTTCGGCCTTACAGTGCTGACCATGGCCTTTGCCATCGGCCATATCTCCGGCTGCCACCTCAACCCCGCCGTATCGTTCGGGCTGGTGGTGGGCGGGCGTTTCCCGGCCAAAGAGCTATTGCCCTATGTAATCGCCCAAGTCATCGGCGCGATTCTGGCGGCGGGTGTCATCTATCTGATCGCCAGCGGCAAGGCGGGCTTCGAGTTGTCTTCCGGGCTGGCTTCAAACGGCTATGCCGACCACTCGCCCGGCGGGTATACGCTGGGTGCCGGCTTCATCAGTGAAGTGGTGATGACTGCCATGTTCCTGGTGGTGATCATGGGCGCGACCGACTCCCGTGCGCCGGCCGGCTTCGCGCCGATCGCCATCGGCCTGGCGCTGACCCTGATCCACCTGATCTCGATCCCTATCACCAATACCTCGGTCAACCCCGCGCGTAGCACGGGGCCGGCCTTGTTCGTTGGCGGCTGGGCCCTGCAACAGCTGTGGCTGTTCTGGGTGGCGCCGCTGATCGGTGCTGCAATCGGCGGCGCGCTTTACCGGGGCCTGGCGAAAGAGCCCTAGCGCTGGTGCACGCAACGCCCTGCAGCGTAGGTTTCGCGCACAGTGCGGTCGTCGCCCAGGGTGGTGAGCACGAACAGGGTTTCCTCGATGCTGTTGGACTGCTGAATGCGGTAGTCCAGCAGTGGCGTGGCCTTGTAGTCCAGCACCACGAAGTCGGCATCGTTGCCTGGGCGCAGGCTGCCGATACGGTCATCCAGGCGCAGCGCGCGGGCGCCGCCGAGGGTGGCCAGGTACAGTGACTTGTACGGGTGCAAGCGTGCGCCTTGCAGCTGCATCACCTTGTACGCTTCGTTCAGGGTGTTGAGCAGCGAGAAGCTGGTGCCGGCGCCAACGTCTGTGCCCAAGCCCACATTGACCTTGAAGCGCTCGGCCTGCGGCAGGTTGAACAGGCCGCTGCCAAGGAACAGGTTGGAGGTGGGGCAGAAAGCCACGGCCGAGCCGGTTTCGGCCAAGCGCTGGCACTCGTCGTCGCACAGGTGCACGCCGTGGGCGAATACCGAGCGCTCACCCAGCAGCTCGAAGTGGTCGTAGACGTCCAGGTAACCCTTCTGCTCGGGGAACAGCGACTTGACCCAGTCGATTTCCTTGAGGTTTTCCGACAGGTGCGTGTGCATGTACACGCCGGGGTGTTCCTTGAGCAACTGACCGGCCAGGGTCAGCTGTTCAGGGGTGCTGGTCGGGGCGAAGCGTGGAGTGACGGCATAGTGCAGGCGGCCTTTGCCGTGCCAGCGCTGGATCAGCGCCTTGCTTTCGGCATAGCCCGACTCGGCGGTGTCGGTCAGGTAGTCCGGGGCGTTGCGGTCCATCATCACCTTGCCGGCGATCAGGCGCAGGTCCAGGCGCTCGGCTTCTTCGAACAGGGCATTGACCGATTCCGGGTGCACGCTGCCGAACACCAGCGCGGTGGTGGTGCCGTTGCGCAGCAGCTCCTTGAGGAAGATCTTCGCCACCTGGTCTGCGTGGTCTTTGTCGGCGAACTGTTTTTCGCAAGGGAAGGTGTAGGTATTCAGCCAATCCAGCAGCTGCTCGCCGTAGGAACCGATCATGCCGGTTTGCGGGAAGTGGATGTGGGTGTCGATGAAGCCTGGGGTAATCAGCGCGTCCTGGTAATGCTCGACCGGGATGCCGGCATCCAGCGTCGGCAGCAGTTCGCTCGCGTGGCCAACGGCGCTGATGTGGCCATCGTCGACCACCAGCAGGCCGTCCTCGAAGTACTCATGGGAAGCCTCCAGGCCAACCTCGGCCGGGTCGGCGATGCTGTGCAGGATGGCGGCACGGTAGGCTTTGCGGGTAACGGTCATAACACACTCGTCAAATGGCTTGGCTGCGCCGGGAAGGCGGCAGCAACTGGGCAATGGGGCCGGCATTGGCGGCAGCGTCGTGCTGGCCGAAGCAGGCGTTGTAGGTGGCGATGATTTCGCCGGCGATGGACACGGCGATCTCGATGGGCAGCTTGCCCTTGACCTCGGCCAGGCCCATCGGGCAGCGCATGCGCGCCATCACGGGCTCGTCGTAGCCGCGCTCGCGCAGGCGGTGCTCGAACTTGACCCGTTTGGTCTTCGAGCCAATCAAGCCGAACCAGGTGAAGTCATTGCGCTTGAGAATGGCGGCGGTCAGCTCCAGGTCGAGCTGGTGGTTGTGGGTCATGACGATGCAGTAGCAGCCTGGCGGCAGGTCTGCGACTTCGTCGACCGGTTCCTCACTGACGACCTTGGTCACCCCGTTGGGGATGAGTTCGGGGAATTCCTGTTCACGCGAGTCGATCCAGCGCACCCGGCAGGGCAGCGCGGCGAGCAAGGGTACCAGAGCCCGGCCGACATGGCCCGCGCCAAACACGGCGATCTGGGCCTGCACGGCGGCCATGGGTTCGAACAGCAGCACGGTCACACCGCCACAGCACTGGCCCAGGCTGGCGCCGAGGCTGAAGCGCTCCAGGTGCGGCGTGGTGCGCTGCTCTTCGAGCATTTGCCGGGCGATGTGCAGGGCCTTGTATTCCAGGTGGCCACCGCCGATGGTGTCGAACAGGCCGCTGGCGCTGACCACCATCTTCGAGCCGGCGTTGCGCGGGGTCGAGCCGCGCTCCTCGATGATGGTCACCAGTACGCAGGCTTCGCCACGGGACTGGTGGTCGGCGAGGGCGTTGATCCATTGGTGCATGATGCAACCTCTCTAAGCCATGCTGCTGACCTTGTAGGAGCGGGTTTACCCGCGAATGCGGTGGTGAAGCCGCTATCGCATTCGCGGGTGAACCCGCTCCTACAAGGCCATGCGCTGTCAGTGGGTGACGGTTTCCAGTTCCGGTTCGGCAGGTTGCGCGGCAGCCACCGCCTTGCGCATCTGCTCACACCCCCACAACACCCGCTCCGGCGTTGCCGGCGCATCCACCTGCGGCTGCACGCGGTAGTCGGCGAGGCTGGCCACGGCGTCCTTGATCGCGCACCAGGCAGCAATACCGAGCATGAACGGCGGCTCGCCCACGGCCTTGGAGTGGAACACGGTGTCTTCCGGGTTCTTGCGGTTTTCCACCAGTTTCACCCGCAAATCCAGCGGCATGTCGGCCACCGCCGGGATCTTGTAGCTGGCCGGGCCGTTGGTCATCAGCTTGCCCTTGGCGTTCCACACCAGTTCTTCGGTGGTCAGCCAGCCCATGCCCTGGATGAAGCCACCTTCCACCTGGCCGATGTCGATCGCCGGGTTCAGCGAATCGCCCACGTCGTGCAGGATGTCGGCACGCAGCATCTTGTACTCACCGGTCAGGGTGTCGACGATCACTTCCACGCAGGCAGCGCCGAAGGCGTAGTAGTAGAACGGCCGACCACGCGCCTGGCTGCGGTCATAGAAGATCTTCGGTGTGCGGTAGAAACCGGTGCTGGACAGCGACACCTGGGCAAAGTAGGCCTGCTGCACCAGTTGCTCGAAGCTGACGATCTGGTCGCGCACGCGCACATGGCCGTTGCGGAACTCGACGTCTTCCTCGGTGACCTGGTAATGCCGCGCGGCGAACTCGGTCAAGCGCCGCTTGAGGATTTCGGCGGCGTTCTGTGCCGCTTTGCCGTTCAGGTCGGCACCGCTGGAGGCGGCAGTAGGCGAGGTGTTGGGCACCTTGTCGGTGTTGGTGGCGGTAATCTGGATGCGGCTGAAATCAACCTGGAAGATCTGCGCCACCACCTGTGCCACCTTGGTGTTCAGGCCCTGGCCCATCTCGGTGCCGCCGTGGTTCAGGTGGATGCTGCCGTCGGTGTAGATGTGGATCAGCGCACCGGCCTGGTTGAGGAAGGTGGCAGTGAACGAGATGCCGAACTTGACCGGGGTCAGCGCCAGGCCTTTCTTCAGCACCGGGCTGTTGGCGTTGAAGCGGCGGATCGACTCGCGGCGCTCGGCATAGTCGCTGCTGGCTTCCAGTTCGGCGGTCATCTCGTCGAGCATGTTGTGCTCGACGGTCTGGTAGTAGTGGGTGACGTTGCGCTCGGTCTTGCCATAATAGTTGGCCTTGCGCACCGCCAGCGGGTCGCGGCCCAGGTGGCGGGCGATATGGTCCATCACCTGCTCGATTGCGACCATGCCTTGCGGGCCCCCAAAGCCGCGGTAGGCGGTGTTGGACGCGGTGTTGGTCTTGCAGCGGTGGCCGTGCACGGTGGCATCGCCCAGGTAATAGGCGTTGTCGGAGTGGAACATGGCGCGGTCGACGATCGAGCCGGACAGGTCAGGCGAGTAGCCGCAGTTACCGGCCAGGTCGAAGTTGATGCCGTGCAGGCGGCCGTTGTCGTCGAAGCCCACGTCGTATTCGACGTAGAACGGGTGGCGCTTGCCGGTCATGGTCATGTCCTCGACCCGTGGCAGGCGCATCTTGGTCGGCTGGCCGGTCAGGCGCGCCACCACCGCACACAGGCAGGCCGGGCTGGCGGCCTGGGTTTCCTTGCCGCCAAAACCGCCACCCATGCGGCGCATGTCCAGCACCACCTTGTTCATCGGCACGTCGAGCACTTCGGCGACCAGCTTCTGCACTTCGGTGGGGTTTTGCGTAGAGCAGTAGACAATCATGCCGCCGTCTTCGGTCGGCATCACCGAGGAAATCTGCGTTTCCAGGTAGAAGTGCTCCTGGCCGCCGATGTGCAGGGTGCCCTGAATGCGGTGCGGGGCACTGGCCAGGGCGGCAGCGGAATCGCCGCGCTGGTGGGTGTGGCTGTCGAGCACGAAATGCTTTTTGCGCAGCGCCTCGACCACGTCCAGCACCGGCTCCAGGTCTTCGTATTCGACGATGGCGGCCATGGCGGCGCGGCGTGCGGTTTCCAGGTCACGGGCGGCGACGGCGAGTACCGGCTGGCCGAAGAACTCGACCTTGTCGATGGCCAGCAGCGGGTCGCCGGCCACCACCGGGCCGATGTCTTTCAGGCCGGGGATGTCTTCGTGGGTAATGGCGATGCGCACCCCCTCGAAGGCATAGCACGGCGTGGTGTCGATGCGCAGGATGCGCGCATGGGCACGGTCGGCGGTGCGCGCATAGACGTGCAGCTGGTTGGGGAATTCCAGGCGGTCGTCGATGTAAAGCGCCTCGCCGGACACATGCTTGTCGGCGCTGTCGTGCTTGACGCTGCGGCCGACCCCGGTGGCCAGGTCCTGGCTGAACAGTTCGGCCATCTCGGCCTGGCTCTTGGCTACGTGATGGTTAGACATAAGCGGTCACCCGGGTTTCGATGTACGGCGTTTGCTGTTCGATGAAGTACTTGCGCAGCAGGTTCTGCGCGGTCAGCAGACGGTATTCCTTGCTGGCGCGGAAGTCGCTGAGCGGGGTGAAGTCCTCGGCCAGGGCCTGGCTGGCGCGCTCAATGGCGGCCTGGTTCCACGGCTTGCCGCGCAATGCGGCCTCGCAGGCACGGGCGCGTTTGGGGATCGCCGCCATGCCGCCAAAGGCGATGCGCACGCCGCTTACCACGCCATCTTCGATGCTCAGGTTGAAGGCAGCGCACACGGCGGAGATGTCATCGTCCAGGCGCTTGGACACTTTATAGGCGCGGAACGCCCAGTCGTGGGTGGCGCGCGGCACGATGATCTTCTCGATGAACTCGCTGTCCTGGCGGGCAGTGATGCGGTAGTCGATGAAGTAGTCTTCCAGTGGCATCACCCGCTGGCGCTCGCCCTGGCGCAGCACGACCTGCGCATCCAGGGCAATCAGCAGGGGTGGCGAGTCGCCAATCGGCGAAGCGTTGCCGATGTTGCCGCCGAGGGTGCCCTGGTTGCGGATCTGCAGCGAGGCGAAGCGGTGCAGCAGGGCGCCGAAGTCGGGGTATTCCTCGTTGAGCGCGCCGTAGCAGTCGGTGAGCGGGGTGGCAGCGCCGATTTCCAGGTGGCTGGCGGTTTTTTCGATGCGCTTGAGTTCGGCCACGTGGCCGACATAGATCATCACCGGCAAGGTCTTGTGAAACTGGGTGACTTCCAGTGCCAGGTCGGTACCGCCGGCCAGCAGCCGCGCTTCGGGGTGCGAGCTGTACAGGTCGGCAAGGTCGGCCACGGTCAGCGGCACCAGGCAGCGCTTGTCGCCGCTGTTCAGCTCGCCGGTCTGGGTTGGCGCAATGGCTTTGAGGCGGCTGATGGTTTGCGCCTGTTGGGCGTCGAACTGGTCGCGGCAAGGCTGGCGGCAGCTCTGCTCGGCGGCGTCGAGAATCGGCCGGTAGCCGGTACAGCGGCACAGGTTGCCGGCCAGGGCTTCCTGAGCCTGGTGCAGGTCGGGGCCGCTGCTGTTCTTTTGCAGGGCAAACAGTGACATGACGAAGCCGGGGGTGCAGAAGCCGCATTGCGAGCCATGGCAATCGGCCATGGCCTGTTGCACGCTGTGCAATTGGCCCTGGTGCTTGAGGCCCTCAACGCTGATCAGTTGCTTGCCGTGCAGCGACGAAACGAAGGTCAGGCACGAGTTCAGGCTGCGGTAACGCAGGCTGTCGTTGCCCTGGTCGTCCTGGGTCAGTTCGCCGACCACCACGGTGCAGGCGCCGCAGTCACCGCTGGCGCAGCCCTCCTTGGTGCCGGGTTTGCCCAGGTGCTCGCGCAGGTATTGCAGCACCGTCATGTTCGGGTCCAGGGCGTGCTCACTATGCAGCTCCTGGTTGACGAGAAACTGGATCACGGGGATGGCCTCGCAATGGTTTTATTGTTGTTGGGCGGACTCTAAGCAAGAGCTGTCCAGCAGGTCAATATTTTTCTGACTCAAAGGTCAGGAAATTGCTCATATCCACACCCAGCCGCACACATTGGCCCTATCACAAGCATAGTTCGCGCCGGGCGGGAGGCTGCCCAGCGGGTCAAATAAACCGCGTGGCCCCTCTGCGCGATTACCGGCCAAGTACGCTACAATCGGCCCCTTGTGCCCAGTTCAATGATTTTGAAGGAAAACCATGACGTTCAAGGCCCCGGACAGCCTCTCCGAGCAGATTGCCGATTACCTGGCCGAACGCATCATCCGCGGCGAGTTGGCACCTGGCGAGCGTATCCAGGAGCAGAAAGTCACCCAGGCACTCAACGTCAGCCGTGGCTCGGTGCGCGAAGCGCTGCTGATTCTCGAACGCCGCCACCTGGTGGCGATCTTGCCGCGCCGGGGTGCCCACGTAACCGAGCTGGACGAGCGCAGCGTACGCAGCCTGTGCGAGCTGATGGGCGAGTTCTACATCCTGCTGGGTAACGCGGTTGCGCAAAAATGGCGCACCGAAGCCGACCTGCGCCCGTTCCTGGAGATCCAGCAGCGCTTGCAGCGGGCTCACGACCAGATGGATATCAAGGCCTTCGTCGCCGACAGCTTCGCGGTCATGCGTGCAGCCTATCCATTCGCCGACAACCCGTTCCTGCAGGAAACCGTGGATAACCTGCAGCCGGCCATGAGCCGTGCTTACTACCTGTCGCTGGACCAGCGCCAGGCCAACATGATCGACTACCTCGACCTGTTTGCCCGCCTGCTCGAAGCCGTGGTCGCCCGTGACCTGCCGCGCATTCGCGAGGTGCTCACCGCCTATGGCCAGCGCAGTTGCGAACTGGTGCTGGCGGCGCTGGCCCGAGGCTGACCGATGCGCTTGAAGTGCATTCGCCTGGCCGGGTTCAAGTCGTTCGTTGACCCGACCACGGTCAATTTCCCAAGCAACATGGCGGCGGTGGTCGGCCCCAACGGCTGCGGCAAGTCCAACATCATCGACGCGGTGCGCTGGGTGATGGGCGAGAGTTCGGCAAAGAACCTGCGCGGCGAGTCGATGACCGACGTCATCTTCAACGGCTCCAGTGGCCGCAAGCCGGTCAGCCAGGCCAGCATCGAGCTGGTGTTCGACAACAGCGAAACCACCCTGGTCGGCGAATACGCCGCCTACGCCGAAATTTCGATCCGCCGCAAGGTCACGCGCGACGGGCAGAACAGCTATTACCTCAACGGCGCCAAGTGCCGTCGACGTGACATCACCGACATTTTCCTGGGCACCGGCCTGGGGCCGCGCAGTTACTCGATCATCGAGCAGGGCATGATCTCCAAGCTGATCGAGGCCAAGCCCGAAGAGCTGCGCAACTTCATCGAGGAAGCCGCCGGTATCTCCAAGTACAAGGAGCGCCGCCGCGAAACCGAGAACCGCATCCGCCGCACCCAGGAAAACCTGGCGCGCCTGACCGACTTGCGTGAAGAGCTGGAACGCCAGCTGGAACGCTTGCACCGTCAGGCCCAGGCGGCCGAAAAGTACCGTGAATACAAGGCCCAGGAACGCCAGATGAAGGCGCGGCTGTCGGCCTTGCGCTGGCGCGACCTCGACGAGCGGGTACGCCAGCGTGAGGCGGTGATCGGCGACCAGGACGTGTCACATGAAGCGCTGGTGGCCGAACAGCGCAATGCCGATGCCAGCATCGAGCGGTTGCGCGACGGCCACCATGAATTGTCCGAGCGCTTCAACCAGGTGCAGGGCCGCTTCTACTCGGTGGCCGGTGACATCGCCCGGGTCGAACAGAGCATCCAGCACGGCCAGCAGCGCCTGCGCCAGTTGCAGGACGACTTCAAGGAAGCCGAGCGCACGCGCCTGGAAACCGAAGCGCACCTGGGCCACGACCGCACCTTGCTGGCCACCCTGGGCGAAGAGCTGGCCATGCTTGAGCCCGAGCAGGAAATGACCTTGGCTGCCGCTGAAGAAGCTGCCGCTGCCCTTGAGGAATCCGAGCTGGGCATGCATGGCTGGCAGGAGCAGTGGGACAGTTTCAACAGCCGCTCCGCCGAACCGCGGCGCCAGGCCGAAGTGCAGCAGGCACGCTTGCAGCAGCTGGAAGCCAGCCTGGAGCGCCAGGCCGAGCGCCAGCGCAAGCTGGGGGAGGAGCGTGAGCAACTGGGTAGCGACCCGCAGGATGCTGCCATGCTCGAACTGGCCGAGCAGCTGGCCAGCAGCGAAATGCTGCTGGAAGAGCTGCAATTGTCGGAAGAGCAAGTGGTCGAGCGCCTGGAAGGCGTGCGCGAGCAGCTGCAACAAGCAACCCAGGCCCAGCAGCAGGCACAGGGTGACTTGCAGCGCCTGGGCGGTCGCCTGGCATCGCTTGAAGCCTTGCAGCAAGCCGCCCTGGAACCGGGCGCAGGTGCTGCGGACTGGTTGCATGGCCAAGGCCTGGAGCAGCAGCCGCGCCTGGCTGAAGGGCTACGCGTGGAGCCGGGCTGGGAGCTGGCGGTGGAGACGGTGCTTGGCGCCGATCTGCAAGCCGTGCTGGTGGACGACTTCAGCAGTCTTGATTTTGCCGGCCTGGAGCAAGGCGAGTTGCGCTTGCTGCTGGCCAGTGGCGCCGGCGCCATGTTGCCCGGCAGCCTGCTGGAAAAGGTTGAAGGCCGTATCGACCTGGCGCCCTGGCTAGGCCAGGTCAAGCCCGTGGAAGACCTGGCCCAGGCGCTGCAACAGCGCGCCTCGCTGGGTGAAGGGCAGAGCCTGGTCAGTCGCGATGGCTACTGGGTTGGCCGGCACTTCCTGCGGGTGCGCCGTGGCGGTGAAGCTGAAGGCGGCGTGCTGGCACGCGGCCAGGAAATCGAACGCCTGGGCCTGGAACAACTGGCGCAGGAAGCGGCGCTGGAGCAACTGGAGCAGCAACTTCAGGCCCTGCGCGATCAGCAACTGGACCAGGAAGAGCAGCGTGAACAGCTGCGCCGCCGCACCCAGGAAGAAAACCGCCTGCACGGCGAGCTCAAGGCTAGCCTGTCGGCCAGCCGTGCCCGCGCCGAGCAGGTCGAACTGCGGCGTCGTCGCCTGCTGGAAGAACTGGCAGAACTGGAAGAGCAGCGCGCCCTGGAGCACGAGCAGCTGGGCGAAGCACGCCTGCTGCTGCAGGAAGCCCTGGAGCTGATGGCCCAGGACACCGAGCAGCGCGAGCAGTTGATGGCCCGCCGCGACACCCTGCGCGAAAGCCTCGACCGGGTGCGCCAGGAAGCCCGCCAACACAAGGACCACGCCCACCAGCTGGCCGTGCGCCTGGGTTCGCTGCGGGCCCAGCACGACTCCACCCGTCAGGCCCTGGAGCGCCTGGAGCAGCAGGCCGCGCGCCTGACCGAGCGCCAGGAGCAACTGAGCCTGAACCTGGAGGAGGGCGAGGCCCCGCAGGAAGAGCTGCGCCTGAAGCTGGAAGCGCTGCTGGAGCTGCGCATGAGCGTCGACGAGGAAATGCGCAAGGCCCGCCTGCACATGGACGAAGCCGACCGCGAACTGCGCGCCGCTGAAAAGCGCCGCACCCAGGCCGAGCAGCAAGCCCTGCTGCTGCGCGGCCAGCTGGAGCAGTTGCGCCTGGAGTGCCAGGGCCTGGATGTGCGGCGCAAGACCCTGCAGGAGCAATTGCTGGCCGACGGCTACGACCTGCAAGGCGTGCTCGCCACGCTGGAGGCCGAGGCGAGCGAGCAGGGTACCGAACAGGAGCTGGAGCAGCTTGAAGCACGCATCCAGCGTCTGGGCGCGATCAACCTGGCGGCTATCGAAGAGTACGAGCAGCAGTCCGAGCGCAAGCGCTACCTGGACGCGCAGGACGCCGACCTGGTCGAAGCATTGGAGACCCTGGAAAACGTCATCCGCAAGATCGACAAGGAAACCCGCAACCGCTTCAAGGATACCTTTGATCAGATAAATGCCGGATTACAGGCACTTTTCCCAAAAGTTTTCGGTGGCGGCAGCGCTTATCTGGAACTGACGGGCGAAGATCTACTCGATACAGGGGTGACGATCATGGCGCGACCACCGGGCAAGAAGAACAGCACCATCCATCTGCTGTCCGGTGGCGAGAAAGCACTGACCGCTTTGGCGCTGGTGTTTGCCATCTTCAAGTTGAACCCCGCACCGTTCTGCATGCTCGACGAAGTCGACGCGCCGCTGGACGATGCCAACGTCGGGCGCTACGCCCGTCTGGTCAAGGAAATGAGTGAAAGCGTGCAGTTCATCTACATCACCCATAACAAGATTGCCATGGAGATGGCGGATCAATTGATGGGGGTGACCATGCATGAACCAGGTTGTTCACGTCTTGTTGCAGTTGATGTGGAGGCGGCCATGGCCATGGTCGACGCGTGATGCGCGACGATAGAGGCACATTCTGTAGCGAAATGCCCCCGCCATGTGCGACAGACGGTGTAAAGTTGTCTTTGGTCGTGCTAGCTTAATGTCACTCGTTTTTTGCGTGGGTAAAACGCCTGTCAGAACATAGAGTTGGCGCCACGTGTTAAAGGGCTTTGAACCCTTTGTTTTCAAGCATATTTTTATAGAGGCACGGGATTACATGGAAATCGGTCTGCGCGAGTGGCTGATCCTCATCGGCATCATTGTCATCGCCGGTATTCTTTTCGACGGCTGGCGCCGCATGCGCGGTGGAAAAGGCAGGTTGAAATTCCGCCTGGATCGCAGTTATTCCAGCCTGCCGGACGAAGAGGGCGGCAGTGCCGAAGTGCTCGGCCCGTCCCGGGTGCTGGATGCTCACAAGGAGCCTGAGCTTGACGAAAGCGACTTGCCGTCGCTCAGCGCTTCTGCGCGTGATCGCGAGCGCGAACGCGAACCAGCCAAAGCCAGCAAACGCGGCAAGCGCGCCGCTGCTGCACAAGCCCAGGGCGACCTGAACCTGAGCGCCGAGCCGCGCGAGCCCGACCTGTTCGCCGACAGCGACGACGACTTTGCCGCCGACAATACCCGCAACAGCGGTGCGGCGCCTGCCAGCAGCAGCGTCAAGGAGTTGCCGCCGGCCGAAGAAGTGCTGGTCATCAGCGTCATCTCCCGTGACGAGGGCGGCTTCAAGGGCCCGGCATTGCTGCAGAACATTCTGGAAAGCGGCTTGCGCTTCGGCGAAATGGACATCTTCCACCGTCATGAGAGCATGGCCGGCCACGGCGAAGTGCTGTTCTCCATGGCCAACGCGGTCAAGCCTGGCGTGTTCGACCTGGACGATATCGACCACTTCAGCACCCGTGCGGTGAGCTTCTTCCTCGGCCTGCCAGGCCCGCGTCATCCGAAGCAGGCCTTCGACGTGATGGTGGCTGCGGCGCGCAAGCTGGCCCACGAACTGAACGGTGAGCTCAAGGACGACCAGCGCAGCGTGCTGACCGCCCAGACCATCGAGCACTACCGCCAGCGCATCGTCGAGTTCGAGCGCCGCGCGCTGACCCAGAAGCGCTGACAGATCCAGACGAAAGAGCAGCCTGAGGGCGTGCTGGTCGGTTCGGGTGTTGTTGTTGCCTGTACTGGCCTCTTCGCGGGTAAACCCGCTCCTACACAGGTACATCGCCGCCCTTGGGGTTTGTGATGCCCCTTGTAGGAGCGGGTTCACCCGCGAAGAGGCCGGCACAGGCTGCAAATACCTTGAACCCCATGCACCACCCCAGGCTGCTCTTTTGCTTTGCAAGAGAAGACAAAACCCATGACCGCCGAAACCCGTATCCACGAACTGCGTGCCGAGCTCGACCAGCACAACTACCGCTACTACGTGCTCGACGAGCCCAGCGTGCCCGATGCCGAGTACGACCGCCTGTTCAACGAGCTCAAGGCGCTTGAAGCCGAACACCCGCACCTGGTAACCCCCGACTCGCCCACCCAGCGCGTCGGCGGCGCGGCCCTGGCCGCGTTCAGCCAAGTGCGCCACGAAGTGCCCATGCTCAGCCTGGGCAACGCCTTCGAAGAAGCCGACCTGCGTGAGTTCGGCCGTCGCGTGGTCGACGGCCTCGACCAGCCCGGCGCGGTCGACTACAGCTGCGAACCCAAGCTCGACGGCCTGGCCGTGAGCCTGCTGTACCGCGACGGGCAACTGGTGCAGGGCGCCACCCGTGGCGATGGCACCACCGGCGAGGACATCAGCGCCAACGTGCGCACCGTGCGCAATATCCCGCTCAAGCTGCAAGGCGAGGGCTGGCCTGCGGTGCTGGAGGTGCGCGGCGAGGTGTACATGAGCAAGGCGGGTTTCGACCGGCTCAATGCCGCCCAGGCCGAAGCCGGCGGCAAGACCTTCGCCAACCCGCGCAACGCCGCCGCCGGCAGCCTGCGCCAGCTGGATTCGAAAATCACTGCCAGCCGCCCGCTGGAGTTCTGCTGCTATGGCGTCGGCCAGCTGTCCGAGAGCATCGGCGACAGCCACATCGGCATCCTTGAGCAGCTCAAGGCCTGGGGCATGCCGATCAGTCGCGAGCTCAAGCATGCGGCAGGCATCGAAGAGTGCCTGGCTTACTACCGCGACATCGGCGAGCGGCGCAACAGCCTGCCGTATGAAATCGACGGTGTGGTGTTCAAGGTCAACAGCCTGGCTGCTCAACGTGAACTGGGCTTCCGCGCCCGTGAGCCGCGCTGGGCGATTGCTCACAAGTTCCCGGCCATGGAAGAGCTGACCGAGGTGCTGGACGTCGAGTTCCAGGTTGGCCGCACCGGCGCGGTAACCCCGGTGGCGCGCCTTAAGCCGGTCAAGGTGGCTGGCGTGACCGTGTCCAACGCCACCTTGCACAACATGGACGAAATCGCCCGCCTGGGCCTGCGCATTGGCGACACGGTGATCATCCGCCGCGCCGGTGATGTGATCCCGCAGGTGATGCAGGTGGTGCTTGAGCGTCGCCCGGAAGATGCCCGCCCGGTAGCAGTGCCCAGCGAGTGCCCGGTGTGTGGCTCGCAGGTCGAGCGGACCCAGCTGGTCAAGCGCAGCAAAGGCAAGGAAACCACCAGCGAAGGCGCGGTGTACCGCTGCGTTGGCCGCCTGGCCTGTGGCGCACAGCTCAAGCAGGCGATCATTCACTACGTGTCGCGCCGCGCCATGGACATCGATGGCCTGGGTGAAAAGAGCGTCGAGCAACTGGTGGACGAAGGCCTGATCGGCTCGCCGGCCGACCTGTACAAGCTGGAGTTCGAGCAGATCGTCGGCCTGGAAGGTTTCGCCGAAGTGTCTACCCAGAAGCTGCTGGATGCCATCGAGGCCAGCAAGCGCCCGAGCCTGGCGCGCTTCATCTACGCCCTGGGCATCCCGGACGTAGGCGAGGAGACCGCCAAGGTGCTGGCCCGTTCGCTGGGCAGCCTGGCGCGCGTGCAGCAGGCGCTGCCGCAGGTGCTGACCTACCTGCCGGACATCGGCCTGGAAGTCGCCTACGAGATCCACAACTTCTTTGAGGACGAGCACAACCAGAAGGTGATCCAGCAGCTGCTCGATTGCGGCATGCAACTGCAGGACGAAGGCGAGCTGGCTGCCGAATTCGCCGCCAGCACCACCCTGGCCGGCATGATCGCCAAGCTCGACATCGCCTCGGTCGGCCCTACCGGCGCCGAGAAGCTGGTGGCCAAGCTCGACAGCCTGGAGAAAATTATCGCCGCCGACGGCATCGACCTTCGCCAGGCGCTGGCCGCCAAGCAGGCCGACGCGGTGCGTGAGTTTTTCAAGGATGAAGCCAACCAGAAGCTGGCGCGAGACATCGAAGCGCAATTGCTGGCGTTTGGCATGCACTGGAGCAGTGAGAAGAAGGTGGCCGAAGGCTTGCCGCTGGCCGGCCAGACCTGGGTGCTGACCGGTACCCTGGAACGCATGAGCCGCGACATTGCCAAGGACAAGCTGGAAAGCCTGGGGGCCAAGGTGGCCGGTTCGGTTTCTGGCAAGACCCACTGCGTAGTGGCCGGGCCGGGGGCGGGGTCGAAGTTGGCCAAGGCCAGCGAGCTGGGAGTGAAGGTGCTCGATGAAGATGCCTTCATCGCCTTCCTGGGCGAGCAGGGCATCGCCGTCTAAAAGCTTGCGCGCCCCCTGTAGGAGCGGCCTTGTGTCGCGATCGGGCCGCAACGCGGCCCCACCATCTCAGCGTCGCCACCAGTATCGCCGGGG
The DNA here is from genome assembly GCF_044749595.1 of Pseudomonas sp. NPDC089392. NCBI lineage: Bacteria > Pseudomonadati > Pseudomonadota > Gammaproteobacteria > Pseudomonadales > Pseudomonadaceae > Pseudomonas > Pseudomonas sp. NPDC089392. The sequence continues at coordinate 4,175 of NZ_JBIVIF010000040.1, read as the reverse complement.
CCGCTTCGCGGCCCGATCGCGACACAAG
>NZ_JBIVIF010000040.1:0-4139 GCF_044749595.1 Pseudomonas sp. NPDC089392 | reverse complement strand
CGCGCGCCCCCCCCCCCCCCCCCCCCCCCGCCCCCCCCCCCCCCCCCCCGCGCGCCGCCCCCCCCCCCCCCCCCCCCCCCCCCCCCCCCGCTCCTACAAGCCCTGCGCCGGTCTTGCCGTCAGCGCTACCCCTTGTAGGAGCGGGTTCACCCGCGAATAGGCCGGTCCTGCCACCTCAATCCGGACAAGTCATTGAGAAATGATGACTTTTTCTCCGTCCAGAGGTTGTATCTGCCCCCAAGACCGGTACAATGGCGCCACTCGCTGCTCAGCGAGGCATGTAGTGGTGGCCCCATCGGTCCCCCCGCATTGATTACCCGTTAACCTGGTCAGGCCCGGAAGGGAGCAGCCATAGCGGGAACATCGAGTGCCGGGGTGTGGCTGGTGGGGCCGCCTCCATTACGTAAGCCCTTGAATTCTCAAGGATTTCTCGCTCAGAAATCTCAAAGTGGACCAGTACCGTAGTACACCTGAGTGGTGCACTGTAAGGTCATTCTACTGCGTGATGCTCTATCCCTCTAGCTAGTTCTTTGCTCCCTGCCCATCGCCCCATCTGCTTGACCTCCCTGCTTCATACTCCGTGTTCAAAAATTTTTCTGGTAATAGATTTATCCCATTACGAGCGTGCTGGGATCAATGGCCTTATGCCCTGATTGATCTTGCAGGGGAGGTGAACTATCGGGTATATAGCTTTGAGTGATGGTTGAGGTTAGGCATCGTAGTTCGCGATCTTATAAGGAAAAGTAGGTACTAACGGGTTTGTTTCGGGGGGGGTATGGCATTAGCGGATTGGTTTAATAGTTTTTGTAATAACATAAAAACAACAGATGGGGGTAGTATTTCGTATCGGTATAAAGCCATTACGCAGCGACTGAATACAGATTTTTGGAATACAAATTCTGATGTTGCACATGGATTGTATCTTGGTTCCTATGGGCGAAATACGGCGATACAGGGCTTTAGTGATTTAGATGTGCTCTTTCAGTTGCCAAGCTCAGTTTACACTCAGTACAACAGTTACGTTGGAAACGGTCAATCTGCTTTACTTCAAGCAGTTAAGAGGTCTATAGAGAAAACGTACCCGACAACCAGTATTAGGGGGGATGGGCAGGTAGTACTCGTTCCATTTAAGGATGGTATAACCTTTGAGGTGCTTCCCGCCTTTCTTAACACGGATGATAGCTACACTTACGCTGATTCAAACAAAAGTGGGAGCTGGCGGGTCACGAATCCGCGACCAGAAATAGCGGCGATGAAACTCAGAAATGATGCGTGTAATGGGAATTTGATTCCACTCTGTCGGATGATGCGGGCGTGGAAGCGAAAGTGGGATGTCCCTATAAGCGGGTTGTTAATTGATACACTTGCCTATCAATTTATTGGTACATGGCAGTATAGGGATAAGTCCTACCTGTACTATGATTTCATGTGTCGGGACTTTTTTCAATTTATGGCAGGTCAAGATAAAAGTCAAAATTACTGGAAAGCCCCGGGGAGTGGTCAATACGTTTTCTGCTTTAGTGATTTCCAATGGAAAGCAACTCGTTGTTATAATATTGCATGCGAGGCAATAGCGCATGAAATAGCCAATCCGAAGCGTGAATGGTCGGCACGACAAAAATGGAGAGAAATCTTTGGAACCTCATTCCCAGACTGATGACACACCAAACTCACGAGCCATCCTAGAGGGGCAGTTGCGCGAGTGCTTTGGGCGGGTCGTCTACAGCCATAAAACCCATGAAAAGTGTGCAGACATACTTTTAAGGCGGCTTTCTAAGTTAAAGCTTCTTCAGATTTTTCTTTCCGCTTTGACAACTGGAGGTTTTGTTGCTGCAATTTTTGATGATGGGAAAGCTACAGCAATTTTAGGTGCGCTTGTTTCGACAATTTTACTTGTGCTGAATTCTTATACAAAGAATTATGATTTGGGTGAGCTTGCCCAAAAACATAGGCAGGCAGGTGTGGATTTATGGATCATACGAGAAAAGTACTTTTCATTGATTACTGACTTGCGTATGTGTGAGACTCCAATAGAGTTTTTGCAGGGCGAAAGAGATAAGTTGATGGCAGAGTTGCATGCTGTTTATTTAGGGTCTCCAAGTACAACGTATCAAGCCTACCGCAAAGCGCAAAAGGCACTAAAAGAGCTTGAGGATATGACATTTTCCGATAAAGAAATTGATGCGTTTCTTCCAAAAGAACTTAAGAGGGGATAGCTACAAAGCTAATTTGTGTGTGGGTTCTGTTATCACCATTCATGAACGACTTAGTCAAATTTGCATAGGTGCGGCTTTTTTGTCAAGAAATTAAGATTGAGTTATTGCGTAGGTATTTGATTCGATATGAAAGATTCATGATTGTCTCTAGATTCAATTTTCAGGGGGGAAGGTCGCCATTGCACGTCTTGGGTTTCAAGTTAATAACCAGTCTAGATTTAGGTTTGGTTGTTTACGGCTAAGAAAGTTTGGTTTGGCTGAAGAGGTGTTTGCTTTTCTCTAAGTCATAAATGTATAGAGGGAATAGATGCTTGTTCGAGCATGCGGACTCAATTAAGCACATGTCTAGGCTGGTAACGTTGATGATGTAGTTTCTAGTGCCTTTTATTTTCTTTGGGATGCCGTATACATAGATGAACGCAGTCCTATTATTTGATTTATAAATCTTTGCCAGTTCAGCATTGGTTTGCTCTAATACCTGTTTATAATAAAAGGACTTGGTTGAAAAAATAGAATTATCAATAATTGCAGTTAAGTTGTATATCTCGCCTCCAATGTTGAACCCCCTGCAGAACTTAATTTTTAAGCTCTCTCCGATAGAGCCAATAACCTGTCCGAGCCCACAATAAATCAATCCGTCTTTTTTTTCTGGGAGATTGTTGTCGACGACTTTCAGGAATGAACCCAGTGAAACTGTACGGCCATTTATGACTATTTCCTGATCTTTTTTAAGGTTCTTTTTCAGTAAGTTCTCAATGGAATAAATATTTATATTAGTAGCCTTGATGGCGGGGTGTTCGTCGCTGGTGGAATTTGTTGTTCGAATGATGGTGGTGTGATCAAGGTGCAAAAAGGATATAGACGTCTCGATATGGCGGGTAAAAAATCTATCAGGCCGATTTGTATTGAAGATGTAGTTACTATTTTCTGATAACGCCCCTCTTGGTTGTCTCGGTGTGGCTGAGCAAATCACAAAGACTTTTTTCTCTTCAGTATCGTGCTTGCAGCCAGATATATGTGGTTTGGAAGTTTTTTTTGCAGTTCTAAAGTATGGTGGCACCTTGGGTTTTTTATTGTCAATATTTACAAAGATGTACTCCGCTCGACATTTTACATCTGGGCATGCGAAATCATTTTTTTTGGTAATAACGCCTTGTCTGTAGTGTTTTTCCGCATCCAGTGCTGTTATTTCTTTGTTTAAGCTGACGCAAAATGCTCGGTCCATGAATGCACCTTTAATTAGAAATGTAATATGTTCATCTTGAGGTCTTGCTATTAAGGAGGGTGTTCTAGCTATTAATATTCCCCATGTTCTTGTTGAGCTAGAAATAAGTTTGAATTAGCATGGTGCGGCCTTCAATCATAACTCTGGCTAATCGTGGTTATTGTGCTGTGTATGCAGCTATAGCTTTAAGTATTCGTATCTAAGCTGCATAAATTTTACAATGTCGAGTCCCGCAGAATTTACACTTAAGTTTTTCTTTGAGAGCCTCTAGCGTGAGGCCTGCACTTGAATAGGAAAGAAGCTGATTAGGCAGCATTATGACCGGGGTTAGATTAGACTGACAATCTAGGGTGGAACAGATTATTTTCATGTTAATGTTGCTTCTGGCCCATTTACTAAGGTCGGATGTGCACTTGTCCAAGTCATCAAAGATTCTGATCAGGCGTACCAGTTCATTTTGGAACCAAACATCAGCGTCGCCAGATTTTCTCCTTAGTATTACACGATATATCTTGAATTTTGTCTCTTGTGGCTGGAGTGGCCTTCCAACTTTGTATGCCGTCCGAGTGCAGCGGCTTGCCTTTGCTGTGTAGTCATGGTCACTGTTGGCGCTGATTGAAAGTTGACCCACCCTGCCGATTGAAAAATGACCCAGGGCTGCTTGCCGATTTTGACCCCGGCAATTGTGGATAAGCCTA
>NZ_JBIVIF010000039.1:0-60576 GCF_044749595.1 Pseudomonas sp. NPDC089392 | reverse complement strand
TTGTGCTCCCACTCGTGCTCAAGGCACCTGCGGCATTCAGCTGGCCATTCACCGCTCTCACTCCAGATTCTAATCCCCTATCAAGACACAAGCGGCCTTGTGCCGCGAAGCGCCGCGCGGGCGGCGCTCGATCTCATAGGCGCTGAAGATCTTCAGACAAATACATCAGGCACCACGCAAAAGTAGCTGGCTCGATCCTGTGGGATCGCCGCACCGCCGCTCCCACGATGGCCACTGTTCTATGCGCGACAGCGCTATGGCGTAGGCAACCCAAGCCGGTGCGCTTCGTTACTTACACTGAGCCTTCCTCCTTTCAGCACCGGCCGATGCCCCAGCAGGGCACTGGCCGCGTCCAGGTTACCGGCCGCAGGTACCAGTAGCGCTTGCAAGGTTTCGGGATTGATCACTCCCCAGTTCGATGAGTCGTCGCAACCGCTACCGGCGCAGACAGCCTGGTAGATGATGCGGGCGCTATTGTTCGCCTCGTTATCGCATGCGCCACCCACGAAATCGACACCGCTGTACCTCAAGAGGGTTGAGCGTGGGCCTCGCTCTACGCGCAGGATGACATCCGCGCCTTCTGTCGAGCGCAAGGGCAAAGTCGTGTCGACGCCAATCGTGACGGTAGCACCGGCGCACTGAAATGCCTGTTGCGCCATGGCTGGCTGGGACAGCAGAACTACAAGAAATGAAGCAGCTACGATTCGCGACATAGCGCTAGCTCAGGTGAGTGACGAGCGAATTCTACTAAGGTGTGTAGCGGCGCAAAAGTGGTGGAAATTCGCTTGGTTCCTGGTTCCGCATCCAGGTGCTGAGCCCCGCCTCCTGATCAAGGAGGCGGGGCGACTTGCTACTGGACCACCAGCGGTACTGTGCGCACGGTGCCAAGCGAGGACCGGATCGTGACCGTCGGGTTAGCGCTCGGTACCACGGTCGTGGTGGTGGCCGAGAACCGCCAGCGGCCGGTGATCGGCACTGTAGCGGTGCCTAGCGTGACCAGCCCGTTAGCGGTTGTGACTTGGACGGTGATGGTATTGCCGACCACCGCCGAGGAGGTCCCGGACAGGTCCCAGGTGAAGCGGTCGTTGGCGCGTGCCCGTGCCACGGCGCTGGTCACTGCCAAGGTCTCCTGGGTTACCAGGGGTGTGACTTGCACAGTGACGGTGGCCGGTGCCGAGAGTGTTCCGAACGCATCCCGCACCTGGTAGGTGAAGGTGGTGGCAAAGGCACTGGTGACATTCTGCGGTGCGGTGTAGGTCACCACAGTGCCGTCGGTACTGACACTGCCCTGGCCAGCCGCCGGCTGGGACAGGATGACGACGGTCAATGGCGTGCTGCCGGCGTCGTTGAGCAACACGTTGAGCGTCAGCGTGCCGCCTTGGCTGGCTGCAGTGTCGTTATTGGCGACCGGCACCGGGTTCGGGCTCACGTTGACCGTGACCGTTGCCGGCTCCGAATCGAGGCCTTTGCTGTCCCTGGCGATGTAGCTGAATGTTGCCTGCAGTGGCACATCGGTGGCCGGTGGTGTATAGGTGAGGCTGGTGTTGCCATTGAGCGCCACCGTACCCTGGCCGGCCGCTGGCGGAACGAAGCTGCCGATGGTCAGCGGTGTGTTGTTGTCGGGATCGCTGTCATTGGCCAACACGTTGATGGTGATCGGTACACCCGCATTGGTGCTAACAGTATCCGCCACGGCCAGAGGTTTCTGGTTGTCGGCAGGTACATCGACGATGCCGGCGACGGTCACCGGTTCGCTGTCCGCTCCGCCGGCCGCCGACTTGACCGTGACGCTTTCCGGTGGCTGCGGCAGGTCATTGACCACCAGCGTTCCGTCAGCTGGCAGAGGGCCGTAGCCCTGGGCGACGAGGCCAGGGTTAAGGACCTTGTCGCTGGAGCTGGCTGTGATGGTCAGGCGGTGGTTGGCCGGGTCGTATTGAGCCGTATTGACTTTCACCACGTCGACAGGCGTGCGTGAGACCGTGGTGGGTTTGGTCTCACCACCCAGTTCGCTGGCTGTCAGTACCACCACGGATGGCGGCGCGGCGGGTGTCGCGAAGCTGGTGTAGAAGTAACCGTTGTTGTCCGTCAGCAGGTTCGCGTTGGGCAGGCACGGCCCTGGTGGTGTGCCGGTAAGGGTGAGGGTGGTGCGGTAGCACACTGTCGATGCAGCCGGCGTCGCTGCTTGGGTACTGCCGTTGGTACGGAACGAGTCGGCAAATATTTCGACCTGCGAGCCGCTGCTGTCGCGCTGGTAGGTGATGCGTTCCACTTCCACCGGCGTCTGGGTGCGGTCGTCGTAGATCTTGCCGGAGACAGTGAACAGGTTGGTGCGCAGTGTGCCCGCAGGGCCGGAGATCTCCAGGTAGTTCTGCGGGTTGCCTTCGGCATCGAGGACCGGGCTGCCGCGCACCTGGTCAGGGAGGTTCGGGTCGCCGACGAACCTCTCCAGCAGGCCGGTTTCCGGGTTGGTCTCGGTGAAGTAGCGGGCGATTTCCATGCCGGCTTCGTTGGTCAGGCTATTGGGGGCAGTTGCGCTATACAGGAACGGCCCGATGCCACCCTGCAAGGCCCCCGAGTAGTTGAGCGTGGCGATGCCGATATCACTGGTGTCGTTGATCGCCCGCCGCCCTGGCGTGGCAACCACGTACACCTTGGTGCCGTACGGATGGCGCACGGTGTACATACCCGCAGTGGGTACGGCGGCGCGGATACGGATGCGGGCAAAGTTGTGCTGTTCGCCATCGATGATCTCGCCTTCGCCGGCCACCGCTTCCATTGCTGCAACGTATTGCTCGATGCCGAAGGTTCTGTCACCGACGCTGCCGTCAGTGATGAACCAGAAGCTTTCACCTGGCCAGTTATTGGGGAAGATGATGGGCTCGGCGGGGTTGAAAGTGCCTTCTGCGGGAATGGTGCACATGTAGCCGGGGGCGGCTGCAGTACCCGGCGCGCGGGAGCTGACGGTCTTGGACAGGCAGAGCTCCAGCTTTACATTGTTGAAGTCCTGATACCACATGGGGAACCGGCCGGTGGCGAGGGTGTAGGGCCCCGGGTCGAAACCCTGCAGCGCGGCGTTGGCACCGCCCACCATGGCGATGGACAGGCTCAGTGTATTGAATATGAAGCGTGGCCACTTGTTCATGTTACCTCCTGGCACTTGATCCGAATTCGGATGGGTCACTGGACGATGACCACTTCTTCAGTATCGCTACCGCCGTTTGCCGAAGTCACCCGGATGCTCGCCGGCGGGACGGTGCCGGCGTTAGGCGCCAGGGACTGGTCGGCGCCGCCGGCAAGTTCACCGATCAGTGCGCCGCTCCTCCCGGCGTAGGCGGTCAGTTTTGGCGGCGTAATACGGTCGCTGGTCGAGGCCTCGATGGTCAGTCGACCGGTGCTGCGGCTGTATTCGGCGCGGCGGATGGTGACCAGGTCGGTCAGTTGCACAGGCACGGTGGTTGGCGCATGCAGGGTAGGGATTGCCAGATGGTTGTCGACAGTCACTTGCAGGGTCGCCGGCAGCGACGGGTTGACGATCGACTGGCCATACCAGCTTCCGGTCGAATTGGCTTCGGTCATGGTCACGCCAGTGCCCGCGCTGTCCAGGAAGTTGGCGGTACCGGGCGGCGGAGGGGCCATGGTGAACACATCCTGATGCGCGACCACACCTGCGGCCGTGGTGCCCCGTGAGTAGGAGGCACGCTTGACCAATGCAGGGGCCGGTAGATCCACGGCGCTGAGCTTGCCGGAAACCGAGAATGTATCGCTGCGGACATCGATGCCGTTGGGGCCCTGGATACGCAGGTAGTTGGTATTGAAGGGGCTGCCAGTCACCTGCTCCTGCAAATTCGGGTCGCCGATGTAGCGCTCCTGCTGGCCGGTTTCCGGGTTGGTCTCGGTATAAGGGCCATTGAGGCTGCGCAGGAACGGCCCGATGTCTCCCTTCAGCGCGCCGTAATAATCGCCGGCTGGGCCGATGCCGATATCGCGGGTCATGTTGATTGCCCGGGTGCCGCCGGTGTCGGCGAAGGTTTCCGGCGTGACGTCGAACACGTCGACCCCATAGGGGTGGGTGACGGTGTAGACGCCGGCTACAGGCACATCCACCCGAATGCGAATACGGGCGAAGCTCAGTTGGTGGCCGTCAGCGACCTCGCCGTTGAACGCGGCTTCGATGGCCGCGCCGTAGTCCATGTCGATGCCCCTGGCGGCGTCGGTAATGGCGCCGTCGGCGGCGTACCAGAAGGTTTCGTCTGGATAGTTGGTAGGGAAGACGATGGGTTGGGTGTCATCAAACTCCCCAGGTGCGGGGTTGAGGATGCACATGTATGCCGGCGCGCCGGGCGTGGGGGCCGTGCGCGAACTGACGGCCTTGCTCAGGCACAGGTCAAGGGCCCGGCCATGGGTGTCCTGGTACCACGCGGCATAGCCCGTCTTGTTCCCGCTATCGAGGGGGTATGGGCGCTCTCCCGGGATGCCCGGGTCTACGGCGTAGAGGGCTGCCTGCGCCGTGCCGCCACTCAACGACGCAAGCAGGATCGAACGTGCCAGTAGGGTCAATCTGTTGTGCATGATTCAGTCCTCTGTAAATGACGCACGCTGGATGGTGCAGCTCGGTCAGAAAGGGTCTGAATCGGTATCAGCAACGTTCGTGCCTGTTTAATGCTCGACAAAGTTGTAGGCGCGATATCGCCAGCAAATTATTTGCGTCGAAATTAGTTGGGGTGATCACTGTTTGGGTAATGAATCCCACCGTGTTAGAGCGGCGCAGGTAGTTCAGCGATTACCGAGGTTGGCCAGTATTTCGTGCTGCGGTAGTGCAGTTCGAACCTCCGCTTCTAATTGTTTAAAAGTGTGTCCGGAAGGGGCGCATGGAACCTCATTCTTGTCGAAATGGCTACTAATGGGGGATTACACCCAGTGGTGGGGGGAGGTTATCCCGGACGCGGAGCGCTGCCTTCAAGGCGTGCGACTGTTTCGCCGGTGATACGGTAGGCGATGGCATTCCGATTTTTTGTAACGGATGACAATTCTGTGACAACTATTCGCGCGCGCGTGCATGCCGGTTTTTCATACATAGTTTGAAACAAGTTCGGGGTGGGGCGGGCAGGGGGTATTTATCTTTTCCCCCCATTGTGGGTGGCAACTTTGCAACTGGTTGAAATGCTGCTTATTTATTCTTGGCGCGATATTTGCGAGTTCCGAGGCCAGCCCTGTTTGTGCTGACTTGGAGGCCCGCCCAAATGACCCGCGAACACGCTCAAATCGATCTGAATCGCATACTTTGCTGGTTGAGGAGGCCGCAAGGCTTGGCTTTGCTCGCAGGCGTATGGTTCGCGGGTGGTGAGTTGGCCGAGGCGGCGGTGCAGTGCCAGCGCACCTTGGTGGCCAATGTGGTGGCCATGGACCAGCCGTTGATGTTCAACCGGCTCGGAGCGCATAACCCCAACGGCATGATGTATGCGCTACGCGGGGATGTGGTCGACACAAATGGCGTGTTGATCACCCAAGGCGGTAGCGCCACACCCGGTCAAGTCACCTTGCGCCCGGACAAGCGGCCGCGCCCACTGGTGCTGCGGGTGGCTGCCGGAGACTGTTTGACGGTCAACCTGCAGAACCTGCTGGCGTTCCAGGCCAACCCCAATGGCCAGGGTGGCGACCACGAGAATGCCGCCAACGGTGAGTTGCACGTCGACGCGCAAGTCGCCGACCGCCACGTGGGTTTCCAGGTCAACGGCTTGCAGGCATATGGATCGATCAACGATATTTCCGCCAACAGCGGGCGCGACGACAACACCTTGCTGGCGCCAGGGCAAAGCCGTACCTACACCCTCTACGCCGAGCGCGAAGGCACTTTCGCGGCGACCAGTTACGGCGCCACCTTTGGTAGCGAGGGCTCATCCGGCAACGTCGGCAATGGCCTGTTCGCCCAGGTTGTGGTGCTGCCCAAAGGCGGGCAGGCCTATCAAAACACCGTCAGCGAAGAAGAGATGCGCTTGGCCACGCGCGGGCGAACCCCGGCCGGCCAGCCAGTCATCGATTACCAGGCACGCTACCCGGTGCTTGAACCCTGGATTTCAGAAGGCAAGGCTGGCAAACCGATCCTGAGCATGGTCGACGGCAGCGAGATCATTGCCAGCAATGCAGACGCAGTGATCATGGGGCCCAATGCCGATGGCAGTTTTCCGCCCACAACCTACCCACTTGAAAGCCAGGGCAAGCGTAACCCCAGCCTACCCAATCGCCTGGAGCCATTCCGCGATTTCGCGGCGGTGTTCCATGACCAGTCTGCTGTTGTCCAGGCGTTTCCCGGGTTCTGGGGCGACCCCGTGTTCGGCCAGATGCTCGACCCCACTCGCGACGCCTTCATGGTCAACTACGGTTCCGGTGGCATGGGCGCCGAGGTCATCGCCAACCGAGTGGGTGTCGGGCCCATGCATGATTGCTTGTCCTGCGCCTATGAGGAATTTTTCCTCAGTGCACACACCACCGGTGATATCGCCATGCAGGTGGACGTGCCGGCCAACGTTGGGCTTGAGCAGCTGGCGCCCGGCCAGGTACCCCCCGCCGACAGTGTCGGTGTCAAGGCCAGCATGGCGCTGTATCCAGCCGAGCCTTCCAACGTCGCCCACAGCTACCTGGGCGATGCGGTGAAGTTCCGCAACATCAGCGTGGGTTACGAGCAACACGTTTACCACCTGCATGGTCACCAGTGGCTGTTCAACCCCAACGATGACAACTCCGACTACATGGATGCCCAGGGCGTCGGCCCAGGTTCCGGTTACACCTACGAGATCGCCCATGGTGGCTCCGGCAACCGCAATCGGGTGGTCGGCGATGCGATCTACCACTGCCATTTCTACCCGCATTTCGCCCAAGGCATGTGGGCCATGTGGCGCATTCATGATGTGTTCGAAGAGGGCACGCGCCTGGCGGTCACCCAGGCGGGCAGCAACGACTTTCACGCGCAGCCGTTTGCCCTGCGCAGTGGCTTGCCAGCCTCGGGCGCCCGGGCCTTGCCTGATGGCGAGATCGTCGCCGGCACGCCCATTCCGGCAGTGGTGCCCTTGCCGGGCAAGGCCTTGCCGCCGATGCCGGGCAAGGTGGTGGTGATCCCCAAGATGAGTGGTGCAACACTGGCCGAAGGCCAGGAACCGGGTGACGACAGCGAAACGCCAGCTGCGCAGAGAGCGGTCGGTTCGCTGGCCCTGGTCGATCGCAGTGAAGCCAACCGCAACGCCGATGGCAGCCTGAAAAACCCCGGCTACCCGTTCTGGATCGGCGGCCTGGAAAGCACCGTCGGCCAACGCCCGCCGACGCCACCGCTGGACATGCTCGATGCGCAAACGGCCACGGCCTTGAAGGGCAGCGGCAAGGCACTGTGGGCGGCGCTGGACCCGGCCCAGGCCGGTGGTTGGGATGGCGGCCTGCCTCGCCATGGCCTGGATGGCTGGTCGGCTGGCGGTGAGGCGCAGGTGACCACCAGCCTGCTGGACATGAGCAAGAGCCTGGAACGCGCCAAACCCGTGTATTTCCCCGAGGAGGGCACCGAGGTGGAACAGTCGGCGATGGCCTTCCACGCCAAGCCATCACATGCCAGTTTCGCCGTGCTGCCCAGTGGCCAACTGCTGTCGCGCGACTTTTTGACCAACGGCGGGCCTCCCGTGGCGGGTGCGCCGTTCTTCGAACCGTGCATGGACGACCGGCAAAAACGCCTGACCCGCAGTGCCGGCGCCGGCCATTTCAACAGTGGCGAGCGCCTCGACGCCCAGTCGTTCAGCGGCGCCTCGCCGTTCAGTGCCGACCACCCGCGCGTCTACAAAGGCGCCAATATCCAGTTCGACGCCGTGTTCAACAAGGTCGGCTATCACTTCCCACAAACCCGTATCCTCTCCCTGTGGGAGGATGCGTGGCCGGTGATCAACAAGCAGCGCCCACCTGAACCGTTGGTGATGCGCATGAACACCTTCGACTGCACCATGTACCAGCACACCAACCTGGTGCCTTCAGTCTACGAACTCGACGATTATCAGGTGCGTACGCCAACCGACGTCATCGGCCAGCACATCCACTTGCCCAAGTGGGACCTGACTGCCGCCGATGGCTCGGCCAATGGCTGGAACTACGAGGATGGCGTGCTCTCGCCGTCCACCGTGGTCGAGCGCATCCACGCCATTCGCCGGTTCAACAATTGCCTGGACAGCGACCCACGCGAAGGCACCGGGGATTGCCCCGTGGCCAAACAGCACCCTTACTTCGGGCGCTTCAACCGCGCGGACTGGCTGGGTGCGCGCACCACGCTGCAACGCTGGTTCGCCGACCCCGTGGTGAACGTGCACAACATCGACCGTGGCCTGGGCAATATCTTTACCCATGACCACCTTGGCCCTTCGACCCATCAGCAAGTGGGCATGTACGCCACCGTGCTGGCCGAGCCTGCCGGCTCCAAGTGGTACCACGCCGAAACCGGCGAGGCCTTGTATAACGGGGCTGGGCGCCAGGACGGCGGCCCGACTTCGTGGCAGGCCGTGATCGAGACCGGTGACCTTGACGGTGACAACAAGAACGACAGTTATCGCGAGTTCTTCCTTGAGTTCAGCGACTTCCAGCACGCCTATGAGGCCGGTGTCTACGTGGGCGCTGGCCCCGACGGTATTCCTGATGCGCAAGCCTTCCCGGCCACGGCAGACAGCTTCCGTTACGCCATCAACCCGCCTGCGCGCAAGGCAGCCGCCAACCTGCTGGAGTCGGTCTTGGAAGTTGCCAGTGGCCAACTGCTGACGTGCCCGTCGCGGCCGTGCCCGCAAGCTATCTCGGCTTCGGACCCTGGCATCTTCGTGGTCAACTACCGCCATGAGCCCCTGGGGTTGCGCATCTATGACCCAAACAAAGTGGCGCCAGATGGCAAGCGTGGCATGCAGGCCGATGGTTTGGCCGGTGACCTGGCCTATGCCCTGCAAAACCGTACCGACCGGGCGATCCCGGCGCTCAACCTGGCCCCCAGCGCGATCACCGCGGCAACCGGCCCCACCGGCGGGGTCACGTTATTGCCCAAACACATCAACCGGGGGGACCTGCCGGGCGATCCGTTCACGCCGCTGTTACGCACCTATACCGGCGACAACGTACGCCTGCGGGTGAATGCTGGCGGCCACGAAGAGGAGCACAACCTGACGTTGCACGGCGTGAAATGGCTGCATTCGGGCAGCGGCTTCGGCAACAGCTCCAACACCGGCTGGAAGGCGTCGCAAATGGTGGCGATTTCCGAGCAGCTAGGCTTCATGGCGCCTGTAGCGATGATGTCCAGTGCGGCCAGCGATACCGGCGACTACCTGTATTCCATGGATGCTTCCCTGGAGGGCTACTGGAGTGGCCTGTGGGGCATCATGCGCAACTATTCGCTAAGTCGCAGTGACCTGTTCCCGCTGCCCAACAACCCAAGGCCGGTGGCCGCGCGCAACACGGTCAATTTCAATGGCGTGTGTCCGCGTGTCAGTCCCAATCCAACTGGCGTCGGCAACCGGACGACGGTGCAGCGTAACTATGAGGTGGTTGCAGCGCTGGCCAACGATATCCTCGCCAACCCGTTGGGCCTGGCCATCGGCGACCCGGCAGGTGCCGGGCAGCATGTTGGCGGCCCGCTCAACACGCTCGGTGGCACCCTGGTATACAACCCAAGGCCGGTGACTGTGCCGCAGGTGACGGTATTCGACCCTGAAGATGGCGAGACTTTCACCATTGGCGGGCAGTCCGGCCCGTTGCACGACCCGACGGCCATCCTGTATGTGCGCAAGGCCGACCTGGACCCGGCCACTGGCAAGCTCAAGCCCGGGGTGCCCGTCGAGCCCCTGGTACTGCGCGCCGCCGCTGGCGATTGCATCAATATCACTCTGGAGAACCGCCTGCCGTTGGTGATGCCGGACCTGCCGAACCATGCGGTGATGCAAGGTACGGTCAAGCGTGACCGTGCCGGTGCGCAAGGCGCTACCACCTTCAACAACAACCTGATGCGGCCCTCCAGCCACATTGGCCTGCACGCCCAGTTGCTGACCTACGACGTGAGCAAGTCGGATGGCTTCAACGTCGGCGGCAACCCGCTGCAGACCGTGGCGCCACGGGCAGGCAGCACGGGTGCCTGGCCAAGCCGCACCTATCAGTACTATGCCGGGCACCTGGAGCGTGCCGGTCAGCCGGTGGGGTCTCAACTGGGGCGCAACGTCGACACGATCGAGGCAACCCCCATCGAGTTCGGTGGCCTCAACCTGATGCCGGCCGACCCGATCAAGCAACCGCAAAAAGGCCTGGTGGCGGCCATGTCGGTGATGCCGGCAGGCGCCACCTGGCAGGAGGATGCCGCTTCCCGAGCGTCGGCTACGGTGCAGGCGCCGGGGGCAAGCCCTTATCGCGACTTCATCATGGTCTGGCAGAAGTCCCTGAACATGCGTTGGGCCAACGGCTTGCCAGTGGAGAACATGTCGTCGGAAGGTCCGGGCATTCCCAACGACCCGAAAGACAACTCGGACATGGCCATCAACTACAAGAGCGAGCCCCTGTGGTACCGATTTGCCCGTGCGCCTGACGCACCGTTCGGCCAGGCGGGTGGCAATGGTTTGGGCGCAGTCCCGAACGCCCACATGGCCTACAGCAACACCCTGGTGGGTGGCGACCCGGTAACACCGATACTGCGGGTCAAGCCGGGGCAGCCGTTCCGCACCCATGTGCTAATGCCTTCGGGCGGGAGCCGTGGCGCGACCTTCCAGCTCGACGGGCATGTCTGGGCGTTCAACCCGTTCCAGGCTCAACGCGTCGACTTGTGGGGCTACCCGATGAAAGACGCGGGTATCGGTTCGGTGCGCTTTGGCTACAACCCCATGGCCATGTACATCGGCGCTCAGGAAAGCGTACTGCCGGCAGCGCATTTCAGCTTCATGTTCCCCAGTGCCGGTGGCGCCAACGCGATACCTGGCGACTACCTATATCGGGACTATGCGGCCTTCGGCAATCTGGGAGGCCTGTGGGGGCTGCTGCGGGTCAGCGATGAGCCGGCGCCAGCCACCGCGCAATGACGGGTTTGACCAGCAAGCTGAAGCTTGCGCCCAGCAAGGCGAGGGCCATGTCTTTTTGCGCGTCCCATGGGTCCTTTTGGGTTGCGAGAAAAGCTTCAGCCCGGTCATCGCCCAGGTACTGGCCGCCTATCCATTCCAGGAGTTCATAGAGCGCCGATGTCGCCAGCACCACAGAAATAGTGCACACGGCCAGCCAAAAAGCGCGCATAGGGGTTTGGCGTTGAAGGAGTTCCTTGATCGGCAAGACGAACAGCAAGCCGTAGCTCAGATGCACCAGGCGATCAAACTGGTTGCGCTGCCAGCCCATCCAGTTATTCAGCGAGTGATCGGTGATGATTTGCAGCCAGGCATCATAGGGCACCTTGGCGTAGGTGAAGTGGGCGCCTAGTTCATGTATCGCCAACATCATCACGATTGCCAGATAAGCGCTGCGCGAAAAGCGCCAACCCCGGCAGGTTGTTGCCAAGGTCAGCAGGAGCGCCATCGGCAAGACGTTTTCAACCAGCCAATCTGCTCGGTCAAGCGGAGCGATGCCAGAGACGAGCACGATCAACGTGGCTACTGCCAACAAGGTTGCGGCCTGACTCCGCGTGGCTGACAGAGTGGGGCTGATAGGGCTTTCAGGATACTTGTTCATGGCTTTGCACTCGGGGCTAAGCACGGTTGAGCCTGGCGGTGTGGCTAAAGTTTCCTTGATTGACCGGTTGTAGCCGACAGTTGCATGGGTGGAAGTGTTCGCTTTGACATTTTTGGCGCCTACAAGATCGAGCGCCGCCCGCGCGGCGCTTCGCGGCACAAGGCCGCTCCTACATCTGTTTCGGGCCAGTCAGTCCTGTGAGGTCACCTCTGCCCGCCCTGTTTGTTCCCTTCGACATCGGCATTGCCGCAGCTCTTCATCAATCTCCAGCCATGCACCCAGGGTGCGAGTGCGCAGGTGGCAGGAGTAACTGGCCCGAAACAGATGTGGGAGCGGCCTTGTGCCGCGAAGCGCCGCGGGGGCGGCGCTCGATCGAATAGGCGTTGCTAAAGGCATGGAGAACACCTTGCCTTTTCTTGACTGACCGGCATTAGGGTAAACCCGCTCCTGCGCTGATCGGTGGTGCACACAGCTCGGTGGTTCGGCACAGCCCGTTGTAGGAGCGGGTTCACCCGCGAAGAGGCCGGGCCTGCCGGCCAATATCCCTGGCCATTCACCGTCGCAGCCGCCACCGCATTCGCGGGTGAACCCGCTCCTACATTGACCGGTGGTGCACACACCTCCGTGGTTCGGCGCAGCCCGTTGTAGGAGCGGGTTCACCCGCGAAGAGGCCGGGCCTGCTGGCCAATATCCCTGGCCATTCACCGTCGCAGCCGCCACCGCATTCGCGGGTGAACCCGCTCCTACATTGATCTGTGGTGCACACACACACACATTGGTGGTTCGGCACAGGCCGTTGTAGGAGCGGGTTTACCCGCGAAGAGGCCGGGCCTGCTGGCCAATACTCCTGGCCATTCACCGCCGTAGCCGCCACCGCATTCGCGGGTAAACCCGCTCCTACATTGATCTGTGGTGCACACACACACACATTGGTGGTTCGGCACAGGCCGTTGTAGGAGCGGGTTCACCCGCGAAGAGGCCGGGCCTGCCGGCCAATATCCCCCGGTCATTCACCGCCGCAGCCGCCACCGCATTCGCGGGTAAACCCTAATGCCAGTCAGTTAAGCAATAGGGGCTGACGGGTGCTTGCCTTGGGATTTTGGTTGCCTGTCAGATCGAGCGCCGCCCGCGCGGCGCTTCGCGGCACAAGGCCGCTCATCTACATCTGTTTCGGGCCAGTCAATCCTGTGAGGTCACCTCTGCCCGCCTTAGCGCTGAACGCGCCATCACTCCACAGGCAAGGCCGCTTGCCGGCTTTGCCCGGTGAGGTGCAGCGAAGTGCGCAGCAACAGCAGCACCGCACCCAGTACCGGCAGGCTGACCAGCAGCAGCGCATAACGCAGCGATTGCACGCCGAACAGCGGTTGCAGCAGGTCGCTGAGCAGGCCCGTCAGCAGCGGGCCAACACCCACCCCCAACAGGGTGCTGACGATGGTCTGCAGGGCCATCGCCGTGCCGCGCCGCTGCGGCGCAACCAGTTGTGTCACCAGGTTGTACGACGGCGCCACCCACCACACGGCAAAGAAGCTGTACAGCGCACACCAGAGCATGGCAGCCGGTACCGGCAGGGCGCCGAGGTTGAACAGTAGGTCGCTGGGCCACAGCAGGTAGCTGGCCAGTGCCGAGAGTGCGGTCAGGTGGCCGAGAATGGGCAGTGACAGTTGCCAGTGCGCGGCGCGGCGCACCAGGCGGTCGCTCAGCCAGCCGCTGAACAGCCCGCCAACCCCGGCCGCGCTGCCGCAGACGACGCCCGCGAGAATGCCGGCGTCCTGCAACGACAGGCCGTGGGAGCGCACCAGGAAGCTGGTATTCCACATGGCCACGGCATAGGAGCCGAGCGTGGTCAGCCCGCCGGCGAGAATCAGCCAGCGATACGGCGCCAACGCCCACAGTGCGCGGGCTTCGGCGCCGAGCCCAAGGCGCACTGCAGGGGCAGGGGGGGCGCTCAGGTCCCAGCGGCCCCGTGGTGGTTCGCGCACCAGCAGCCCGAGCGTGGCGGCGAACAGCAGGGCAGGCAGGCCCAAAGCGATGAACGCCGTGCGCCAGCCATAGTGCTCGACCACCCAGGCACCCATGCTCAGGCCGATGATCGACGAGAATGTCGGCGCTGCAGTGAAGCAACTGATGGCGAACGAACGCCGGTGCGGCGGATACAGGTCGGCGATCAGCGACAGTGATGCCGAGGTGGTCGGCGCTTCGCTCACCGCCACCAGCATGCGCGCCAGGGCCAGCACCACAAAGCTGCCAGCCAGCCCGCAGAACATCGTGGCAAGCGCCCACAGCAGGCAGGCCACAGCCAGCAGGCGGACCCGTGGCAGGCGGTCGACCAGGCGCCCGGCTGGCAGGCCGAGCAGTGCATAGACGGCGGCGAAGGCCAGGCCCGAGATCAGCCCCAGCGCGCTGTCGCCAACGCCGAACTCGGCCTTGATCGGCTCGAACATCACCGCCAGGATCTGCCGGCCAACGAAGTTGTCGGCAAACACCGCCGCCAGCAGCAGCAACAGGCCGTGGCTGCGCCAGCCGACCGCAGTCGCCGGCAGGGTAGGCGCGGCGCTGCTCACCGTGGCGCCCACAGGTCTGGCAGGCCGGGGTCGCTGACCACGATCAGGCGCTTGAGCAGCACCTTGAGCATCTGCGCGTCGGCTTCGCCCAGTTTGGCGACGAGCTCTTCCTCCACTACCTTGGCCAGGGCCACCTGCTGCAACGACAGCTCGCGGCCATCGGCCGTCAGCACGAAGCACGGGTGCGCGGCAGCGCCTTCGATGGCCACCAGGCCCTGGCGTTCAAGGAAGCGCATGCCGGCCAGGGTGACCACGTGGCCGGTATAGCTGACGAAGGTGTTGAGTTCTTCAAGGCTCAGGTTGTCACGGATCGACAGCACAGCCAGCACGAAGAAGGCCTGTTCATCCAGCTGCCGGTTGCTGAGCAGGTGGCGCAACTGGTTGAGCACCTGGTAATGGCTACGGCCCAGCAGATAGCCGAGCAGGTCTTCGGTGTAGCTGCATTCCGGCGGCGGTGGCGTGGTAGCCAGGCGCAGCTCGCTGCGCGGTTTGCGCGTGGCCAGGGCGTACTGGCCACTCTGGAAGGCCAGTGGCGCGCGGTCGCTGTGATCGAAGGCCAGCACCTCGCCGACGAAGATCACATGGTCGCCGCCTTCGTACTGGAAGGCCGTGCGGCACTGGAAGCGGGCGGTGCAATCCTGCAGCAGCGGGGCATCGCTGATGCCGTTATCCAGTTCGACCTCGGCGAACTTGTCCTCGCCCTGGGTGGCGAAGCGGCCAGACAGCTTTTCCTGTTCGATCGACAGCACATGCACGTTCCAGTGCTTGCCGTTGCTGAACGCCGGCAGGCTGCGGGCCTGCTTGGACAGGCTCCACAGCACCAGCGGCGGGTTCAGCGACACCGAGTTGAAGCTGTTGGCGGTAATGCCGACCGGCGAGCCGTCATCGGCCTGGGAGGTGATGATGGTGACACCGGTGGTGAAGGTGCCGAGTGCGGCACGGAAGGCCTGAGGGTCGAAACCGATCTGTTGTGTTGCCATGGCTGGCCTCTTGCGGGTGGCTTTTTCGTGGTCCCAGTATTGGCCGCCAGGCCTTGCCAGGCATCGTCTCAACGGACTAACGCTTTTGCTCGGTTCTGGTCCGATTGGACGAGGCGCCAACCCCGGCGCCATGGCTAGTGTGGCGCCGTGCGCATCGGGCGCAACACAGCCAGAGGAGACACCTATGCAACCCGCTCCGTCATCGGTCCAGGCGCTCGGCGCCCTGTTAATGCGGCAGAAAAGCGCCTTCGCTGCCGAGGGCGCGGTCAGTGCCGAGTGCCGTCGCCAGCGCCTGCAGCAGGTGATCGACCTGCTGGTACGCCACCATCAAAGCCTGGCCCAGGCCATTGACGAAGACTTCGGTGGCCGCCCAGCCGGCTTCACCCTGATGAACGACGTGATCGGTGCCCTGGCCAGCCTCAAGCACGCCAGGGACCACCTGCAGCAGTGGATGGCGGATGACCAACGCCCGCCATTCGCGCCCTACGATCAGTTGGGCGCCAAGGCCTGGGTGCGTTACCAGCCCAAGGGTTCGGTGGGCATCATTGGCACCTGGAACGCGCCGCTGTACACCTTGTTCAGCCCGCTGGCATCGGCCCTGGCCGCTGGCAACCGGGCCATCCTCAAGCCTTCGGAAGTGCTGCCGCGCACGGCGGCGCTGGTTGCCGAGCTGTGCGCCGCGCACCTCGACCCGCTGCTGGTGGCGGTGGTGACCGGCGGGCCTGACCTTGCCGAGGCCTTGACCGCGCAGCCATTCGACCACCTGGTGTTCACCGGCAGCACCGCCGTGGGCCGCCTGGTGATGAGCAATGCCGCGAAAAACCTGGTGCCGGTGACCCTGGAGCTGGGTGGCAAGTCGCCGGTGATCGTGTCGCCCACGGCCGACGTGGCCAAGGCGGCGTTCAGCGTTGCCGTGGCCAAGGCCACCAACGCCGGGCAGATCTGCATCAACCCGGATCTGGTCTACGTACCCCGTGCCGCGCTGGAAGGCTTTGTTGCCGAGCTGCGCAGCGCCTACTGTGCGCTCAACCCGACAGTGGCGGGCAACCCGGATGTGGTCGCCGTGGTCAATGCCCGGCACCTGGCGCGGGTCGAGGCGCTGGTGCAGGACGCGCGGGCGCTCGGCGCACGTATCGAATCGATGCCGGAAACCGCCCCCGAGGCAGCGGACGAGCGCCGCCGGCCGTTGCAGGTGGTGGTCAACCCCCCGGAGCAGGCGCAGATCATGCACGAGGAGATTTTCGGCCCGGCACTGGTGCTGCTGGCCTATGACGCCTTGGACGAGGTCATTGCCCAGATCAACAGCCGGCCCAGGCCGCTGGCGCTTTACTACTTCGGCGAGGACCTGCAGGAGCAGCAGCACGTCCTCGACCACACCCTGTCTGGCGGCGTCACACTCAACGACGTGATGATGCATGCTGCGCTGCACGACGCACCATTCGGGGGTGTCGGCGCCTCGGGCATGGGGCATTATCATGGCCGCGAGGGCTTCCTTGAATTCAGCCACCTGCGCAGCGTGTTCCAGGCGCCGGGCTACGACCCACGCCGCGAGTGGGGGCTGTTGCCGCCGTATGGCGAGCACTACCTCGCCGCCATGCTGGCCCAGGTCACTGCCGACTGATGCGTAACCACAACAATAAAGAACAGGACGCCATGAGTACCCAGACCCAAGACCCACAAACAACCCCTTGCGACACCACGGCCAGCTGGTCGCGGCGCAGCGTGCTCAAGGCCGGCGCAGTCGGCGTGGGCGTCGGCCTGCTGGGCCGTTTTGCCGACGCTGCCAGCACCGGCCTGTCATCCGCCGACTATCAAAGCCTCGATGCCTGGGCGATGGCCCAGGCCGTGCGCGCCGGAAGCCTCAGAGGCGAGGAGCTGCTGGCCGCCGCGCTGGCCCGGCATGCCGCCGTCAACCCCCGGGTGGGCGCGGTGAACATGCTGCACGAGGAATATGCACGGGCCTTGCTGGCCCGCCGGCGCAGTGCCGGCGACAGCGCCAAGGGCGCGCTGGCCGGGGTGCCGCTGCTGCTCAAGGACCTCAACACCTACCTGCAAGGTACGCCCACCAGCAACGGTTGCCGGCTGTTCCGCGATGCACCGCCGGCCAGCGTCACCAGCACCCTGATCGCCCGCTACGAGCAGGCCGGCGCGGTGCCGTTCGGCAAGACCACCTGCCCGGAGTTCGGCCTGACCACCACCACCGAATCGTTGCTCTGGGGGCAGACCCGCAACCCGTGGAACCTGGCCATGAGCGCCGGTGGTTCATCGGGCGGTGCGGCCGCAGCGGTGGCAGCCGGGATCGTACCGGTGGCACATGCCACCGACGGCGGCGGCTCGATCCGTATCCCGGCATCGTACTGCGGCCTGGTAGGGCTCAAGCCCAGCCGTTATCGCACCCCCAGTGGCCCGCTGCACTACGAGGGCTGGTTCGGTGCCAGCGTCGGCAACGTGGTGTCGCGCACCCTGCGTGACACCGCCTTGTTCCTCGATGCCGGGCAGGGGCACGAGGCCGGCAGCGCCTACTGGAGTGCACCGCTGGAACGCCCCTATGTGGACGAACTGCAGCGTGCCCCCGGCAAGCTGCGGGTGGCCGTGGTGCGCCAGTCGCTGACCGGGGCGCCACTCGATGCGGCGGTGGCTGCCACCCTCGAACAGACGATCAAGCAGTTGCTCGGCCTTGGGCACGAGCTTGAAGAGCTGCAACTGAACGTGGACCCGCGCGAACTGTTCGGCGCCCACGGCATGGTGATTGGCACGGCGCTGTCGAGCCTGGTCCACGAGCGCGAGCAGGTGCTGGGGCGCGCAGCAGGCCCGGCCGACCTGGAGCAGATCACCCAGGTGGTGCTGGAGCGCGCCCGCGCCACCAATGGCGAGGCGATGTACCGCGCCCGGCAGAGTTTCGAGCGCATTGGCGCGGCCATGGAGCAACCATTCGCTCGCTTCGATGTGATCCTGTCGCCGGTCACGGCCAACCTAACCCCGGCACTGGGCCAGCTTAGCCTCGACCAGCCGTGGGCCAGCTACGCTCAGCGGGCGATGGGCAGCGCAGGTTTCACCGTGCTGGCCAACGTCAGCGGCCAGCCGGCGATTTCCCTGCCTTTGGGGCACAGCGACACCGGCCTGCCGGTGGGCATGTTGTTCACCGGCAGGCTGGGCGGCGAAGACGTACTGCTGCGCCTGGCCAGCCAGCTGGAGCAGGACCGCCCGTGGGCCGGGCGCAGGGCTGTGCTGTAGCACCAGGAGGGAGACGGGCACCTAGTCCGCTTTGACGATGAGAGCCCGTCGGCCAGCGCCGATCATGGGATGTACGCCGCCAGCAGCACCACCAGGGGGCTGGCGGCTTCTCCCTGACCTTAGCGAATGGCACAACAACAATGACGGCTCAAGATCAGTCTCAAACCCAGTACGACGTGATAGTGGTCGGCTCGGGGGCCGGTGCGATGACCTCGGCGGTGTTCCTTGCCGACCAGGGTTTCAGCGTGCTGGTCCTGGAAAAGAGCGACAAGTTCGGCGGCACCTCGGCAATCTCCGGGGGCGGCATCTGGATCCCCAACAATCACTACTTCGCACGCCAGGGCGGCAACGACAGTATCGAGCAGGCGCGGCGCTACCTTGACGCTGCCGCGGGCGATCAGGTTGACCCGGCTCGCCTGCAGGCTTACCTGGACAACGCACCGAAGATGATCGAAGCGCTGACCCGCTGCAGCCGGGTGCGTTATGCCGTCGCGGCGAAGTACCCGGACTACTACCCGCACCTGCCAGGTGCCTTGCCCGGCGGGCGCACCCTCGACCCGGAGCTGTTCGACAGCAGCCTGCTCGGCGCGGAGCTGGATAACCTGCGCAAGCCGTCGCCATCGACCCTGCTGATGGGGCGCATCGCCTGGACTGCGCGCGATGCGCACAAGGCCATGGCCCGTGGCTTCGGCTGGCGCCTGCTGATCCTGCGCCTGATGCTGCGCTACAAGCTCGATTTCAAATGGCGGCGCAAAAGCCGCTTCGACCGCCGCGCCGCGCTGGGCAGTTCGCTGGTGTGCTCGCTGCGCCGCTCGCTGATGGACCGCAACATACCGCTGTGGCTGAACAGCGACTTCCGCGAGCTGATCGTGGCGCATGGCCGGGTCAGTGGCGTTCGGATTTGCCGCGATGGCCGCGACATCGACCTGCAGGCTCGCCATGGGGTGATCCTGGCCTCTGGCGGCTTCGAACAGAACCAGGCCTTGCGCGAGCAATACCTGCCCAAGCCGACGCGCATGGCCTGGAGTGCCACGCCACCGGGCAACAACACCGGCGCCGCGCTGCAGGCCGGCCTGGCCCAGGGCGCGGCCACCGCCTTGATGGACTGGGCCTGGTGGGCGCCGACCATCGCCGTGCCTGGTGAAGACAAACCGCGCGGCATCTTCGCCGAGCGCGCTTTCCCCGGCGCCATCGTGGTCAATGGCCAGGGCCAGCGCTTCGTCAACGAAGCCGCACCGTACCTGGAATTCGTCGATGCCATGCACCGTGACAATGCGCGCAGTGGAGGGCGCTCGGTGCCGGCCTGGGTGATTTTCGACGCAAACTTCCGCTTCAACTACGCCATGGGCCCGCTGATGCCGGCGCAGGTCATGCCCGACAGCCGCCTGCGCAAGGAGTGGCACGAAACCCTGTACTGGAAGGCCGACACCCTGGAGGCGCTGGCCGGCAAGATCGGCATCGATGCACAGGGCCTGGCCAGTACCGTGGACAAGGTCAACGACTATGCGCGCAGCGGTGTCGACCTGGACTTCGGCCGCGGCGGCAATGTGTTCGACCGTTACTACGGCGACTGCAACATCAAGCCCAACCCGTGCCTGGCACCGCTACGCAAGGGGCCGTACTACGCCATGCGCCTGGATGCGGGTGACATCGGCACCAAGGGTGGCCTGCTGACCAATGCCCAGGCCCAGGTGTTGCGTGAAGACGGCTCGGCCATCGCCGGCCTGTATGCCATCGGCAACTGTTCCGCCTCGGTGATGGGCACCAGCTACCCCGGTGCCGGCGGCACCCTGGGCCCGGCCATGACCTTTGCCTATGTGGCCGCCAACCACCTCGCTGCACAGCGCCGGGAGGTGGCATGAACACACCTGTCACGCCGATTCTCGAACCCTTGCAGGTGGATGACGCGGCAGCGTTGCACTGGCACGGGCGATGCGAGGTGCTGGTGATCGGCTGGGGCGCCGCCGGGGCCTGCGCGGCGCTGCAAGCCCGCGCCGAGGGTGCCGATGTGCTGGTTGCCGACCGCTTCAATGGCGGGGGTGCCAGCGCCCGCAGTGGTGGCGTGGTGTACGCCGGTGGCGGTACGCGCCACCAGCAGGTTGCCGGCTTCGCGGATACCCCCGAGGCGATGTTCGACTACCTGCGCCACGAAACCCAGGGCGTGGTCAGCGACGACACGCTGCGGCGCTTCTGCGCCGAGAGTGTCGCCAACCTGCAATGGCTGGAAAGCCATGGCGCGCCATTCGCCCACCAGATGCCACCCGGCGGCAAGACCTCATACCCACCTGATGGTGCCTTCCTGTACTACTCGGGTAACGAACTGGTGCCGGCCTACGGCGGTGCACAGGCACCGGCGCCGCGCGGCCATCGTACGGTCGGCAACGGCCAGTGCGGCGCGGTGCTGTACGGCCACCTGCAGGCGGCCTGCCTGCGTGCTGGTGTGCGGCCGTTGCCACAGTCGGCGGCCAGGCGCCTGGTACTCGACGGTGCGGGGCGGGTGATCGGCGCCGAGTTGTGGCGCCTGCCGCCGGGCAGCAAGGTGGCGCGCGAGCATGCGCGACTGGCGGCGCGCGCCGAGCGGCTGCAGAACTTCGCGCCGGGCTACTGCGACCGCTTGCGCCAGCGGCTGAGCGCGCTTGAGCACAAGCATGCCAAACCCTGGTTGGTGCGGGCACTGAATGGGGTAATTCTCAGCACCGGCGGCTTCATCTTCAACCGCGAACTGATCAAGGCCCATGCGCCAGCCTTTCGGCGCAACTTCAAGGTCGGCACCACCGGCTGTGACGGCAGCGGCCTGCGCCTGGGCCACAGCGTCGGCGCTGCCAGCGACCGCCTGCAGCGGGTGTCGGCCTGGCGCTTCATCAACCCACCGTACAGTTGGCACAAGGGCATCGTGGTCAATCGTGCCGGTGAACGCTTCTGCAACGAAGAAGTGTATGGCGCCACCCTCGGCCAGCCATTGATGGAAGAGCAGGGCGGGCAAGCCTGGCTGGTGCTCGATGCGCCGCTGCGCAAGCGCGCCCTGCACGAGGCGCTGCTCGGCGGTTATTGGTGGTTCCAGGCCTTGCCGGCGTTGGTGTTGATGCTGTTTGGCGCACGCAAGGGCAAGTCCGTGCCGCAGCTGGCGCAAAGTACCGGCATGCAGGCCGAGAACCTGCGTCAGGCGTTGCTGGCCAACAATGCCGCCGCCCGTGGCCAGGCAGCGGACCCGTTCGGCAAGTCACCGGGTGGGCGCCAGGTGCTGGAGCAGGGACCGTTCTATGCCTGTGACATTTCCGTGGGCAATCCGATCTTCCCGCTGGGGGCCTTGACCCTGGGCGGCCTGCGCGTGTGCGAGCAAAGCGGCGCAGTGCTGGACCACGCTGGCCAGGCTATCGCCGGGCTGTTCGCGGCCGGGCGCACGGCGCTTGGTATTCCTTCACATCTTTACATCAGTGGCCTGTCCCTGGCCGACTGCGTGTTCTCCGGGCGCCGTGCCGGAGCAGCCGTGGTGGCCGGGGCACGCTTGAACACTGACTGCGAGGTGGCGTCATGAGTGAACGAAACGGGCGGGTGCAGGGCAAGGTTGCCCTGGTCACAGGGGGCGCCAAGGGCATTGGTGCGGCCAGTGCACGGCTGCTGGTGGAGCAGGGTGCCCAGGTGCTGATCAGCGATATCGACGAGCAGGCCGGGCTGGCCCTGGCTGAAGCGCTCGGCCCGGCGGCCAGCTTCATCGTCCATGATGCGAGTGATGAAGCGCAGTGGCAGCGGGTGATGGAGGTCATTGCCAAGCGCCATGGCCGCCTGGATATCCTGCTCAACAATGCCGGCATGCTGCAGCCCGGCAACATCGAGGACACCGAACTGCGCGACTGGGACCGGCTGATGCGGGTCAATGCCGCCAGCGTGTTCCTTGGCTGCCGTGCGGGCATCACGCTGATGAAGCAGCACGGTGGCTCGATCATCAACCTGTCGTCGGTGGCGGCCCTGGCCGGGCGTGACGATTACCTGGCCTACAGTGCCTCGAAAGGCGCGGTGGCGGCGTTGACCCGCTCGGTGGCGGCGTTCTGCCGGCGGCGGCGCTATCGCATCCGCTGCAACTCGCTGAACCCGGATGGCGTGCTGACCGACATGACCCGGGGTGGCTTTCCCGAGGGTGTCGACCCGGCGCGCCTGACCATCGACAGCGACCCGATGAACCGCATGTGCCTGCCCGAGGATGTGGCGGCCAGTGTGTTGTACCTGGCCAGTGACGAGGCGCGGGCGGTGAATGGGGTGGAGTTGCGGATTGATAGTGGGCAGATGGTGATGTCGATTTGAGGGACCTGGCTTGGGATTTTCAGCGCTTGGGATTTTCCTGGTTTGGGATTTTCAGCGCCTGTGAGATCGAGCGCCGCCCGCGCGGCGCTTCGCGGGTGAACCCGCTCCTACGTTTGTTTCGGGCCAGTATCGCCTGTGCCAGCGCGCGCGACCGCCTTGTTTGTTCCACACAATATCGAGGTGAACGCCAAAAGGGCCGCGCGCCTCTGCCTCAGGAATAACTGGCCCGAAACAAACGTAGGAGCGGGTTCACCCGCGAAGCGCCGCGCGGGCGGCGCTCGATCTCACAGGCGCTGAAAATCCCAAGCCAGGAAAACCACAGGCGCTGAAATTGTCAAGCCAGGCACATGGTGGCCCCAACCCAACCCCCAAAAAACCTCACCAGCCCTCAAACCGCGCCGGCCGTTTCTCGATAAACGCCTGCATCCCTTCCTTCTGGTCTCTTGAGGCAAACAACAACGCATTGGCCTTGCGCTCCAGCGCCAAGGCCGCATCCAGCGGCGCATCCATCCCCGCCAGAATCACCTCCTTGATCTGCTCGGCCGCCAGCGCCGGCATGGCCGCGATCACCCGCGCCAGCTCCAGCGCATGGGCCTGCACCTGGTCATCGTCGACCAGGTCGCTGACCAGCCCTGCCACCCAGGCTTCCTCGGCACTGATCGGCTGCCCGGTCAGGGCCATGCGCATGGCCTTGACCTTGCCCACCGCCCGCAGCAGGCGCTGGGTGCCGCCGATGCCGGGCATGATGCCAATGCGGATTTCCGGCTGGCAGAAGCGCGCGCCGCGCCCGGCGACGATCAGGTCGGCCAGCATCGCCAGCTCGCAGCCCCCGCCGTAGGCATAGCCGCACACGGCGGCGATCACCGGTTTCGGGCAGTGCTGGATCGGCGCCCAGACCCGTTCGGTGTGCCGTTGGTAGATATCGATCGGGCCCACCCCGGCCATGCTGCCGATGTCGCCCCCGGCGGCGAACACCTTGTCGCCGCCGGTCAGCAGGATGCAGCGCACCTGCGGGTCTGCGCCCAGTTCGGCGAAGTGCCGCGACAGCAGGGCTTGCAGCTCCAGGCTCAGGGCATTGGTGGCGTGTGGGCGGTTCAGTCGCAACAGGGCCACCCCGGGTAGCGGGCGTTCGAGCAGGACCGGTGGTGCGGCGGTATCAGGCATGGTTTTCCTCATGTGCAGGGGCGCGCGATAGCCGCCAGTGTTGCCCTTGGCCTTGGCCCATTCATCGTCCGTTCAGACGAAGTACAGCCGGCAGCGAGCCTCTAGAGTCGGTTTGCACAGCAGAACGAGGAGCATGCAATGAGGCTTGATTTCAGTGGCAAGGTGGTGCTCGTCACCGGCGGCAGCAAGGGCATTGGTGCCGGTATCGCCGAGGGGTTTCTCGCGGCCGGGGCGCAGGTGATCGTCTGCGCCCGCAGCCAGCCCGGGCAACTGCCGAGCGCCGATGGGCGCAGCGCGGTGTTCATCGCCGCCGACGTACGCGAGGGTGATTCGCTGCAGGCATTGTTCGACACCATTGAACGTGACTTCGGCCGCCTCGACGTGCTGGTCAACAACGCCGGTGGCAGCCCGTCGGCGGTCGCCGCCACGGCCTCGCCACGCTTTCACGAGAGCGTCCTGCGGCTGAACCTGATCGCGCCGCTCAACGCGGCCCAGCATGCCAACCGCCTGATGCAGGGCCAGGCCGAGGGTGGCTGCATCGTCTTCATCGGCAGCATCAGCGCCTTGCGCGCATCGCCCGGTACCGCCGCCTATGGCGCGGCCAAGGCCGGGGTCCTGGCGCTGGTGCAATCGCTGGCCGTGGAGTGGGCGCCCAAGGTGCGCGTGGTCGCGGTCAGCCCCGGCCTGGTGCTGACCGACCAGGCCCACCTGCACTACGGCAACGAACATGGCATTGCCGCCGTCAGCGCCGGCATACCCGCCGGGCGCATGGCCTCTGCCTGCGACATCGCCAACGCCTGCCTGTACATCGCCTCACCGCTAGCCAGCTATGCCAGTGGTTGCAACCTGCTGCTGCACGGCGGTGGCGAGCGCCCGGCGTTTCTCGGCGCGGCACAAACCTTACCCACTTGATCGACCACCTGGCGGTGGCCGCATCGGCTTGCCGCCCTCACGTTGCAGGAGACGACTTTGGCTGATCCACAATTGCTATCCAGCGTGCGCGCCCTCGTGGGCCGCGAATATGGCCGGGTGTATGCCTGGGATGCGGTGAATGCGCCGATGATCCGCCAGTGGTGCGAGATCATGGGCATCGACAACCCGCTCTACAGCGACAGCGACTTTGCCCAAAGCAGCCCGCACCAGGCCATCGTCGCGCCGCCGGCCATGCTCCAGGTGTGGACCATGGAGGGGCTGCACGCCAACAACTACCCGCCGGGCTCCACCGAGCAGAACCCGTATGAAGTGCTCAAGCTGATCGAGGAATACGGCTACGCCTCGGTGGTGGCGGTGAACTCCGAGCTGAGCTTCACCCGCCCTGTGCACCTGGGCGAACGGCTGTACTACACCACCCGCCTGGACGCGGTGGGCGACGAGAAGACCACCGCCTTGGGCACCGGCTTCTTCGTCACCCTGGTGATGAGCCATTTCGTCGAAAAGCCCGAGGGCGACGAGCCGGTAGGCGAGCTGCTGTTCCGGGTGTTCAAGTTCCGCCCGGCCAACCCGCAGCCTGCGGCCAAGCCCGAGGCCACAGTGGCCAAGGCCAAGCGCCCGTTGCCGGGGGTAAGCGACGACACCCGGTTCTTCTGGGAGGGCTGCGCCGAGGGCCGGTTGTTGATCCAGCGCTGCAGCGCCTGCGCCACCTTGCGCCACCCACCGGCACCAGTGTGCATGCAGTGCCACAGCTTCGAATGGGACAGCGTCCAGGCCAGCGGGCGCGGCAGCTTGTATTCGTTCGTGGTCATGCACTACCCGGAAGTACCGCCGTTCGACCACCCCAACCCGATCGGCCTGATCGAGCTGGACGAAGGCGTGCGCCTGGTCGCCGGGCTTACCGGTGTGCAGCGCGAGCAGCTGCAGATCGGCCAGCGCCTGCAGGTCGAGTTCCACACCTTCGACGAGCAGCAGACCTTGCCGTTGTTCCGGCCCGTGGCCGAGTAGGGGGGGCGCACGCATGGATTTTCAACTGAGTGAAGACCAGCGCGCCATCGAGCAGATGGCCGATAGCCTGTTCAGCGACCACTGCCATGACGACTACCTGCGCCAATGGGACAGCAGCGGCGAGCCGTTGATGGTGCCGTTGTGGGCGCTGTGCCAGGAAACCGGCCTGCACGCCCTGGCGATCCCTGAAGCCCAGGGCGGCAGCGGCCTGGGCATGACCGAGCTGATGCTGGTACTGCAGGCGCAGGGGCGTAGCCTGGGCCAGGTGCCGCTGTGGCGCCACCAGCTGGCCGCCGCGACCCTGGCCACCTTCGGCCTGGGCGACGCGCTGCAACTGGCCGCCAAGGCCGCGTCTGGCGAGCTGTTGCTGAGCCTGTCGCTGGACGGCTTGCATGCCGCAGGTGGCATCGCCTTGACCGCCACTGCCTGCGCCGAGGGCTGGCAGGTGTCGGGCCAGGTGCCGGCACTGGCCCTGGGTGGGCAAGCCCAGGCGGCGCTGCTGCCGGTACTGGCCAATGACCAGCCACGGCTGTTGCTGCTCGACCTGGCCAACCCGGCCGTGCGCCGCGTACCGGGCGTGCTGACCCATGGCGAAGCCATCACCGACCTGCAGGTCGAGGGCTTGCGGGTCAGCGCCGACCGCGTGCTGCCAGCCGCCGCGCTGGCCTGGCTTGAACCACGCGCGATTGCCGCCCTGTCGGCCCTGCAGCTGGGCGTCAGCGCCGAACATATCCAGCGCACCGTGGCTTATGTGGCTGAGCGCCAGCAGTTCGACCGACGCATTGGCAGCTTCCAGGCCGTGCAGATGAGCATGGCCGATGCCCATATCGCCCTGGAGGCCTTGCGCAGCGCCCTGTGGCAATTGTGCTACCGCCTCGACGCCGGCCTGCCAGCACCCTCCGAGGCGCAGGCCACCGCCTACCTGGCCTGCGAGGCGGGCCACCGCATCGGCCATGTCGCCCAGCACGTGCACGGCGGCATTGGCGTCGACCTGACCTACCCGATTCATCGCTTTCTCTACTGGAGCCGCGCCCTCGGGATTGCCCTGGGCGGTTCGGCGGCATGCCTGGAACGGCTCGGCGACTGGCTGAGCGACAACGACAAGCTGGGATGGAAATATGACCTCGAAGAACACCAAGCGCTTTGACGATGTGCACCCCGGCGAAACCTTGCCGCCCCTGGAGGTGCCGATCACCGTGGCGCTGATCGCTGGCGGGGCAATTGCCACGCGTGACTACTTCCCCGGCCACCACGACCTGGATGCCGCCCGTGAACTGGGCTCGCCCCATGTGTTCATGAACATCCTCACCACCAACGGCCTGGTGCAGCGCTTTGTCGAGGCCTGGGCAGGGCCGCTGGCGCGCTTCACGTCGCTGAAGATCAAGCTGGGCGTGCCCAACTACCCCGGCGACTGCATGACCTTCAGCGGCAGCGTGACCCGCCAGGACCCCGAGACCCGCACGGTGGAAGTGACCCTGAGCGGCAAGAATTCAATGGGCAACCACGTGACCGGCACGGTCGCGCTGGTGCTGCCATGACCAGCGGAGGCAGCATGAACAACCTTTCGATTTCCGGGCGCGCCGCGATTGTCGGGCTGGGCGCCACCGAGTTTTCCAAGTACTCCGGGCGCACCGAGCTGCGCCTGGCTCTGGAAGCCACCCTGGAGGCTCTGCGCGACGCCGGCATCGACCCGTCGGAAGTGGAGGGCTTCAGCTCCTATTCGGTGGACAAGGTCCCCGAGTACGAAATCGCCCGCCTGCTGGGCTGCAAGGACGTCAAGTTCTTCTCCCAGATCCCCCACGGCGGCGGCGCCGCCTGCGCCCCGATCATGCATGCGGCAATGGCCGTGGCCACCGGCGTGGCCAAAGTAGTGGTGGTGTACCGGGCGATGAACGAACGCTCCTGGTACCGCTTTGGCAGCGGTAGCTACGGTTTTGCCGCCACGCCGATCTTCGACAACGTCAACTATGGCTGGTACATGCCGCACGGCTTCCATACCCCGGCCGCCTGGGTCGGCATGTTCGCCCAGCGCTACATGCACACCTATGGCGCCACCTCCGAGGACTTCGGTCGGGTGGCGGTGGCCGCGCGTGACTTTGCCGCCAGCAACCCGAAGGCGTTCTTCCATGGCAAGCCGATTACCCTGGAAGAGCATCAGGCCTCGCGTTGGATCTGCGAGCCGCTGCACCTGCTCGACTGCTGCCAGGAGTCTGATGGCGCGGTGGCCATGGTCATCACCTCGGCCGAACGTGCCCGCGACCTGCGGCAGAAGCCGGTAACCATCAAGGCCGGCTCACAGGGCATCACCCAGGGCCAGCAGAGCATGACCTCGTTCTACCGCGACGACATCACCGGCCTGCCGGAAATGGGTGTGGTCGCCAAAGAGCTGTATCGCCAGTCCGGGCTCGGCCCCGAGGCGTTGCAAACGGCGGTTATCTACGACCACTTCACCCCGTTCGTGTTGCCGCAGCTGGAGGAGTTCGGCTTTGCCCGCCGTGGCGAGGCCAAGGAGTTCATCCGCGCCGGGCACCATGCCCGCGGCGGCAAGCTGCCGATCAACACCCACGGCGGGCAGTTGGGCGAGGCCTACATCCACGGCATGAACGGTGTGGCCGAGGCGGTGCGCCAGGTGCGTGGCACGGCGGTCAACCAGGTGGCGGATGTGCAGAACGTGCTGGTCACCGCCGGTACTGGCGTGCCCACCAGCGGCCTGATTCTTGGCGCGGCCTGAGGAGCGCAGCATGTTCGTCGATCTCACCCCCGAGCAACATGCGCTGCGCCGCCAGGTGCGCGACTACTTCCAGGCACTGATGACCCCCGAGCTGCGCGAGCGCCTGCGCGGCCAGGAAGGCGGCGAGCTGTACCGCCAGACCGTGCGCCAGATGGGCCGCGACGGCTGGCTGGCGGTGGGCTGGCCCAAGGCCCATGGCGGCCAGGGCTACGCCGCCACCGAGCAATTGATCTTTTTCGAGGAGGCCAACATCGCCGGGGCACCATTGCCGTTCGTGACCATCAGCACGGTGGGCCCGGCATTGATGGAGCACGGCAGCGCGGTGCAGAAAGAACGTTTTCTGCCGGGCATCGCCGCCGGCGAAATCATGTTCGCCATCGGCTACTCCGAACCCGATGCCGGCAGCGACCTGGCCGTGCTGAGGACCAGCGCACGCCTGGATGGCGAGCACTTCGTGGTCAACGGCAACAAGCTGTGGACCTCGGGCGCCGAATCGGCGGATTTCATCTGGCTGGCCGCGCGCACCGACCCGAGCCAGGCGCGGCACAAAGGTGTGTCGATCCTGATCCTCGATACCCGCCTGCCGGGGTTCGCCAGTACGGTGATCCCGACCACCAGCAACCCGACCGCCGCCACTTACTACGACAACGTGCGGGTGCCCAAGGACATGCTGGTCGGCGAGCTGCACGGTGGCTGGAAGCTGATCACCGCACAGCTCAACCACGAGCGCCTGGGCCTGGGCTCCTGGTCGGATAAGGTCGCCGGGCTGTTCCGCCGCGTCTACTTGTGGGCCAAGGCGCGTGACGAGCAGGGCCGCCGGGCGATGGACAAGGCCTGGGTGCGCAGCTCGCTGGCCGAGTGCTATGCCCGCCTGGAGGCGATGCGCCTGATCAACCTGCGCATTGCCGCCAACCTGGAGCGCGAGCACATGGACGTGGCGTTGAGTTCCACCACCAAGGTCTACGGCTCGGAGTCGGCCATCGAGATCCTGCGCCGGCTATCGGCCGTCGTCGGCGCCAATGGCGTGGTTCGCGGCGGTTCTGCCGCAGCGGCGCTGCACGGTGACCTGGAGTACGAGCTGCGCGCCTCGGTCACCGTGACCTTCGGCGGCGGCACCAATGAAATCCAGCGCGAGCTGATCGCCCAGTTCGGCCTGGGCATGCCGCGCACCCAGCGCTGAGCCGGTAGCGCTCGGTTCACCCACAACAACGACAACGAAAGGCCCGCCCCGGTGCAGACCGGGGCCAGGCCGAGGGTTGCATCCGATGAGCACGATAGAGCAATTCCGGCACGACACCCGTGCCTGGCTGGAGGCCAACTGCCCGCAATCGATGCGCACCGCCATGGGCGAGGGCGATGTGGTCTGGGGCGCCAGCCAGCCGCAGTTCCCCAATGACGATGCGCGCCTGTGGTTCGAGCGCATGCGCGACAAGCGCTGGTTCTGCCCCGAATGGCCTGAAGCCTACGGCGGTGCCGGCCTGGATGCCGAGCACGTGGCGGTGCTGGAAAGCGAAATGCGCCGCCTCAAGTGCCGTCCACCGCAGATCAACCTGGGCATCTGGATGCTCGGGCCGGTGCTTCTGGCCTACGGCAGCGAGGAGCAGAAATGCAGCCTGCTGCCGCCCATGGCGCGCGGTGAAGTGCGCTGGTGCCAGGGCTTTTCCGAGCCCAACGCCGGCTCCGACCTCGCCAGCCTGAAGATGGCCGCGCGTGACGCAGGCGACCACTTCGTGGTCGATGGCAGCAAGATCTGGACGTCCTACGGCGACAAGTCCGACTGGATGTATGCGCTGGTGCGCACCGACAACCAGGCGCCCAAGCACGAGGGCATCAGCCTGATCGTGCTGGACATGCGCAGCCCCGGGGTCAAGCCGGTGCCAATCGACCTGATCAGTGGCAAGTCGGCGTTCTGCCAAGTGTTCTTCGACGCGGTGAAAGTGCCCAAGAGCCAGCTGATCGGCCCGCTCAATGGCGGCTGGAACCTCGGCAAATACCTGCTGCAGCACGAACGCAAGGCCATGTCCAAGTTCGGCGAGTTCAGCCTGCCTTCGCACTTCGACCTGCTGGCGCTGCTGCGCGAATACCTGCCACGGCCCGCCAGCCAGGGCGAACTGGCCTTGCAGGCGCGGGCGGTGGCCTGCGCGATGGACGAGCACGCCTATGGCCTGACGGTGCAGCGCATGGCCGAGGAGGGGCGTAGTGGCGATGACATCAGTGGCCTGATGGCGATCATGAAACTGCTGCACACCGAGCAGGAGCGCGACAAGTTCGAGGTGCTGCTCGATGCCATGGGCGGCCATGGCCTTGGCTGGCAGCAGCCGGGCTTCAGCGAGCGCGAACTGGCGGTGACCCGCGCCTGGCTCAACAGCTATGCCCTGACCATTTCCGGTGGGGCCTCGGAGGTGCAGCTCAATGTCATCGCCAAGCGCGTGCTGGGCCTGCCCGACGGCAAGAAAGGAGTATCGGCATGAACCTGCGTTACAACGATGAACAACGCCTGCTGGCCGACAGTGCCCGCGACTTCCTGGGCGCGCGCAGCCCGGTCGCGGCACAGCGGCGCCTGCGTGACCAGGGCGTGGCGCAAGGCTTCGACAGCCAGCTGTGGCGCGAGGCGGTGGAGCTGGGCTGGAGCGCGATCCCGTTTGCCGAGCACCTCGGTGGGTTGGACTTCGGCTGTATGGGCCTGGGGCCGATCTTCGAGGCCAAGGGCCAGCACCTGGCGGCGACGCCACTGTTGTCCAGCGTGGTTCTGGCCGGCTCATTGCTGGCCTTGGCTGGCTCGGCGCAGCAGCACAACGACTGGCTGCAGGCAGCGATCCTTGGTGAGCGGCGCCTGGCCCTGGCGCTAGAGGAGGGTGCCCGTCACCGCCCCAGCGACGTGGCCATGGCGGCGGTCGCCGAGGGCGACGGTTATCGCCTGAGCGGGGAAAAGTTTTGGGTCATCGATGGCGTCGGTGCCGATGCCTACGTGGTGGCGGCGCGGACCGCCGGCCAAGCTGGCGAAGAGTCCGGTATCAGCCTGTTCCTGGTCCCGGCCGACAGCCAGGGCGTGCAGTGCACGGCGCTGCCACTGATCGACTCGCGCAACAGCGGGCGCCTGCGCCTGGAGCAGGTGCGGGTCGGCCGCGAGTCGCTGCTGGGTGAGGCCGGCGGTGCCTGGGCAGTGCTGGACGCTGTGCTCGACCGCGGCCGGGCGTGCCTGGCGGCGGAACTGCTGGGCGCCGCGCAGCAACTGTTCGAAACCACCGTGGAGTACCTCAAGACCCGCGTGCAGTTCGACGTGCCGATCGGCTCGTTCCAGGCCCTGCAGCACCGCGCCGCAAAGCTGTACACCGACCTGGCCTTGGCGCGCAGTGCGGTGATGGCCGGGTTGGCAGCGCTTGACGATGCGCAACTGCAGCCGGCCCAGCGCGGGCGGCTGGTCAGCCTGGCCAAGTGGAAGGCCGGCGATACCGCGCTGAAAGTTGCCAACGAAGCGGTGCAGATGCATGGCGGCATTGGCGTGACCGACGAGCTGGACGTCGGCCTGTACCTGAAGCGGGTGCGGGTGGCCCAGGCCTGCCTGGGTGATCGTGATTTCCATTGCGAACGTTATGCGGCCCTTGACGAGGCCTGCGCCTGAGCGCAGCGGCTGGAGAACCCTGATGAGCATTGACCTTTGGCGACAAGCCTGGGAGCAGCTGCTGGCCCCTGGCTCGCCTTTCGAAATGATGACCCCGGCCGGTGGTGGCCCGCGTTACTTCCGCCAGGCGCCGCGCAACCTGTTGCAGGTGATCGACGCGGCGCGGGTGCATGGCGACAAGGAATTTGTCGTCTGGCAACAGCAGCGCCTGAGCTTCGCTGACTATTTCGATGCTGTCGACCGGCTGGCCGGGCAGTTGGCTGGCCCACTGGGCCTGCGCCCCGGCGAGCGGGTGGCGATAGCCATGCGCAACCAGCCGGCCTGGCTGGTGGCCTTTGCCGCCATCCAGCGTTGCGGGGCAGTGTGCGTGCCGCTCAACAGCTGGGGCCTGCATGATGAACTGCTGCATGGCGTGGAAGACAGCGGTGCGCGCCTGTTGATCGGCGATGAGCCGCGCCTGGCTTTGCTGCAAGGCGACCTGGCGGCGAGTGGGCGCACCTTTATCGTGGTCGGACGTGCCGCCGACGCCGAGCTGCCCGCGCATTGCCTGCGCTACGAGGACCTGCTGGCGGCCCAGCCGCTGCCGGTGCCGGCCTTGGACATCGAGCCGCAGGCGCCCGCGCTGATCCTCTACACCTCCGGCACCACCAGCCGGGCCAAGGGCGTGTTGTCCAGCCACCGGGCGATTTGCCAGGCGCTGACCGCACTGGAGTTCCAGGGCGCATTCTGCGCGCTGACGTCGCCTGAGCGGATCGCCAGCATGCTTGGCAGTGGCTTCGCCTCGACCAGCTTGATGGCGGTGCCGCTGTTCCATGTCAGTGGCCTGCACGCGCAGTTCCTCTCGGCCTTGCGCGGGGGCCGGCGCCTGTTGCTGATGTACAAGTGGGATGCCGAGCAGGCGCTGGACCTGGTCCGTGACGAGCGCTGCACCCAATTCAATGGTGCGCCGCTGATGATGCAGCAGCTGCTGGCATCGCCACGTTATGGCGGCAGCGACACCGCCAGCCTGTTCGGTCTCGGCCTGGGCGGTGGTGCCTCCTCGGCCGGCCTGCTGGACGAGATGCTCGGGCGCAAGCCACAGGTGATCGCCGGCAGTGGCTACGGCCTGACCGAAAGCAATGGCATCGGCGCGGCGATTGGCGGCGATCTGTTCGCCTACCGGCCGGCGTCCGCGGGCTGGCCGTTGCCGATCGTTGACGTGTGTATCGGCGACGACCCGTCGCAACCACTGCCTGCCGGCCGCGAAGGGCTGATCTGGCTGCGCTCGCCAACCTTGATGGAGGGCTACTGGAACCTCACCGAGGCCAGCCAGCAGACCCTGCGCGACGGGTGGCTGGACACCGGCGACCTCGGCTACCTCGACGAACAGGGCTTCCTGTGCATCAGCGGGCGGGTCAAGGACCTGATCAACCGCGGCGGCGAGAAAATCTCGGCGGAGGAGATCGAGACCTGCGTCAGTGACATGCCCGGGGTGCTGGAAGCGGCAGCGTTCGCTGTTGACCACCCGTTGTTCGGTGAAGTGGTAGCGCTGGCGATCCATGGCGCGGCGGCCAGCCTGCCGGCGGACGAGCAGGTGCTTACGTTCATCGGCGAACGCCTGGCGGCCTACAAGGTGCCGGCCCAGATCTACCGCGTCGACCAGCCATTGCCCCGCAACGCCACCGGCAAGGTGCTCAAGGCCGAACTCAAGGCACGCCTGGGCAACGCGTGATTGCTAGTCCCTCCGGACGATGCCGTGCCGGCTGGAACCGGAACAATGAAGCCATACCACAAGCTTTATCAGCGAAGGAGGCAGTACATGAAAACAACAACAGGTGTGATACTCGCAGCCGCTCTGTCCCTCAACACCGGCCTGATGGCCGGTGCCTACGCCGCCGTCTCGCCAGAAGAAGCCGCCCGGCTTGGCAAGGACCTGACCTGTGTCGGTGCCGAGCAGGCCGGCAATGCGGCGGGCACCATCCCGCCGTACACCGGCAAGTACCTGGGCCAGGTGCCGGGGTGGAACCACGTCAAGTTCTCCGGTGACCAGCCGGTGGACCCGTATGCTGACGAAAAGCCGATCCTGGTGATCACCGCGCAGAACATGGCCCAGTACGCCGAGCACCTGACCGAAGGGCAGAAGGCGCTGCTGAAGAAATACCCGACCAGCTACAAGATGAACATCTACCCGGGGCACCGTGACTTCCGTTACCCCGACTACGTGTGCCGCCGGGTGGCGGACAATGCCCTGCATGCGCAGCTGGTGAACGACGGGCTGGGTGTCGAGGGCCTGGGCCAGGTGCCGTTCCCGATCCCCAAGAACGGCATGGAAGTGCTGTGGAACCACCAGCTGCCGGCACGCGCCTACACCGAGGAGAAGATCTCCGACCTCGCCTCGGTACTGCCCAACGGCAGCATCGGCTGGGGGCGCGCCCATGCGCGCAACTTGTCGCAGGCCAACTCGCCGACCGTGGAGCCGAAAACCTCCGACATGGTCCAGGCGATGAGCTACAACACCACGCTCAAGCCGGCCCGTGACAACGGTGTGATCAGCATTGCCCACGAGCCCTACAACTTCGTCACTTCTGCGCGCCAGGCCTGGGCCTACAGCCCGTCGACCCGACGCGTGCGGCAGATGCCAGGGTATGGCTACGACCAACCGATGATCGGCACCAACGGCACCATGACCGTGGATGAAGACCGCCTGTTCAACGGCGCGCCAGAGCGTTACACCTGGAAGCTGCTGGGCAAGCGCGAGATCTACAGCCCGGCCAACGCCTTCAAGGCCAACGCCGGTACCGTCAAGTATGCCGAGCTGCTGACGCCCAACCATCCCAATCCCGAGTTCATGCGTTATGAGCTGCGCCGGGTGTGGGTGGTGGAGGCCGACCTGAAGGAAGGTTACCGCCATGTGTACGGCAAACGCGTGCTGTTCATTGACGAAGACACCTGGAACGCGGTGATGGCCGACAACTACGATGCCCGTGGGCAGCTGTGGAAGCACGCGATGATCAACTACTACTACCACCCGGACATGAGTGGCTGGCAGGCGGGTTCGCAGTTTTTCATGGACCTGAACTCGGGGCAGTACACCGGCTACGGGATGACCAACGAGGCGAAGAAGGGGCCGATACTCAACGAGAGCAAGTTTACGCCGGATATGTACACCGCCGATGCTGCGCGGGCGATTGGGCGTTGATGGGTTGATACCCTGAGAGTGATCGAGGCCTGGCAGGGGTGACCCTGGCAGGCCTTTTTTTGTTGAGCTGTTGGGAAGATTGATCGGTGGTGCACACTGACATCGCGGGTTCCACAGCCTGTTGTAGGAGCGGGTTTACCCGCGAATAGGCCGGGCCTGCGGGCCAATATCTTTGGCTGTTCGCTGTTGCAGGCGCCACCGTATTCGCGGGTGAACCCGCTCCTACATTGGTCGGTGGTGCATGCCGCTATTGCGGGTTCCACAGCCCGTCGTAGGAGCGGGTTTACCCGCGAATAGGCCGGGCCTGCGGGCCAATATCCTTGGCCGTTCGCTGTTGCAGACGCCACCGCATTCGCGGGTGAACCCGCTCCTGCATTGGTCGGTGGTGCATGCCGCTATTGCGGGTTCCACAGCCCGTCGTAGGAGCGGGTTCACCCGCGAATGGGCCGGGCCTGCGGGCCAATATCCCAGGCCGTACGCTGTTGCAGACGCCACCGCATTCGCGGGTGAACCCGCTCCTGCATTGGTCGGTGGTGCACGCCGACATCGCGGGTTCCACAGCCCGTTGTAGGAGCGGGTTTACCCGCGAAGAGGCCGGGCCTGCGGGCCAATATCCCT
Organism: Pseudomonas sp. NPDC089392; assembly: GCF_044749595.1. Classification (NCBI taxonomy): domain Bacteria; kingdom Pseudomonadati; phylum Pseudomonadota; class Gammaproteobacteria; order Pseudomonadales; family Pseudomonadaceae; genus Pseudomonas; species Pseudomonas sp. NPDC089392. Next base: position 24,551 of record NZ_JBIVIF010000039.1, on the reverse strand, counting down.
GGCCGTACTCTGTTGCAGGCGCCACCGTATTCGCGGGTGAACCCGCTCCTGCATTGGTCGTTGGTGCACGCCGAAATCGCGGGTTCCACAGCCCGTCGTAGGAGCGGGTTCACCCGCGAATAGGCCGGGCCTGCGGGCCAATATCCCTGGCCGTACGCTGTTGCAGACGCCACCGCATTCGCGGGTGAACCCGCTCCTGCATTGGTCGGTGGTGCATGCCGGTATTGCGGGTTCCACAGCCCGTTGTAGGAGCGGGTTCACCCGCGAATAGGCCGGGCCTGCGGGCCAATATCCCTGGCCGTACGCTGTTGCAGGCGCCACCGCATTCGCGGGTGAACCCGCTCCTACATTGGTCGGTGGTGCACACCGGTATTGAGGCAGGCACCCCACCCCTACACAGCCACCGCGCCAGCCACCTTGCCACCCGCCAACCCCTTGATCTGCGCCCGATACCGCGGCAACGCCACCGCCAGAAACACCGCCGCCAACCCTAGCAACACCACCGAAGCCGCCAGCGCATACCGCAACGACTCCCCCTGCAACCTCGGCAGGAACAAATCACTGAGCATGCCAATCAGCAACGGCCCCAGGCCAACCCCCAGCAAGGTCATGGCCATTACAAAGATTGCCGTGGCCTGGGCCAGGCGGTTGGCCGGGAACAGGTGGGTGATCGCCCCCAGGCATGGTGTTGCCCACCACACGCCAAAGAAGCCGAACGCGCTGTAGAACAGAAACGCCTGCGGCACCGGCGTATCGCCGATGTAGAAGGCGAGGCCCTGTGGCCACAGGAAGTAAGCCAGGGCAAACGGAATGCTGAGCAGGGTACCCAGCAACGGCACGCCGATCTGCCAGCCAACATCACGCCGGGCCAGGCGGTCGGTGAGCATGCCGCACACCAGGGTGCCGATGGTCGACCCGGTACCGCCGATCACCCCCACCAGAAATCCCGCTTGCTGCATGTTGAGGCCGTGGGAGCGGATCAGGAAACTCGGGCTCCAGGTGCCGATAGCGTAGCCAGCAATCGCCGCCGAGCCGCCGGTCAGCACCAGCCACGGGAACGATGGCATGCGCAGCAGCTCGGCCAGGGTCTGCAGCCAGCCCTCGCTCGCCACGGTGCTGGTCTGCTGCAACCTGACGGGTGCCGGTGTGCGCACGGTCAGCAACAGCAACAAGCCAAGGAATATGCCTGGCGCGCCGATCAGCAGAAACGCATAACGCCAGCCGTGGTGCTGGGCAATCCAGCCACCCAGGCCCAGGCCGACGATGGCGCCCAGGCTTGAGCCCAGCATCAATACCGCCAGGGCCGTGGAGCGGCGCTGCGGCGGGTACAGGTCGGAGACCATCGCCACCGACGGCGCGGTGCCGCCAGCCTCGCCGATGGCCACGCCGATGCGCGCCAGGACCAGGGTGAAGAAGTTGCCGGCCATGCCGCAGAGCATGGTCATCAGGCTCCAGGCCATGCAACTGAAGGCGATCACCGGCTTGCGCCCGATGCGGTCCGACAGCCGCCCCAAAGGTAGGCCGAACACGGTGTAGAACACGGCGAAGGTCACGCCCGAGAGCAGGCCGATGCCTGTGTCGGAAATGCCGAACTCGAGTTTTACCGGTTCGATCAGGATCGCCATCAGCTGGCGGTCGATGTAGTTGAACACGTAGATGCTGGCCAGCACCAGCAAGGCGTAGTGGGTACGCCAGGTCACGGGAGGGGATGGGTTCACTGTACGGCTCCGCTTCTTGTTTTAGGTGCGCACGATGCTCGACGCATCCTGGCGCGATTTCATCGTCTGTTCAGACCAGTTTCGCCGCGCCGGCGTGCGCCTCGCCGGGCGTTGGCCAGGCAGCGCAAGACTAGTCTCGACGGACGATGTTTCGCACCTGCCCAGGGTGAATCATTCAGCCCATGCCCGGTGTTTCGCGCCCCTTGCACACCGGTAACAAGAAGAGTGAAGGAGCTGAAATGAGCATCTTGTTCGAGCCTGTGCGGCTGGGCGAATTGCAGTTGGCCAACCGCATCGTCATGGCCCCGATGACCCGCAGCCGTGCCGACAGCCAAGGCGTACCGGGCAGCGACATGGTTGCCTACTACCGCCAGCGTGCCAGTGCCGGGCTGATCGTGGCCGAGGGCACCGCGCCTTCGGCCAGTGGCCTGGGCTATTGCCGCACCCCGGCGATCTACTCTGCCGAACAGATTGCCGCCTGGCGCCAGGTAACCCGCGCCGTGCACGCCGAGGGCGGGCGCATGGTACTGCAACTGATGCATGTGGGGCGTGCCGCCAGCCGTCATAACAAGCCGCAGGGCGCAGCGACGGTGGCGCCCTCGGCGATTCGCGCGCGGACCCAGCTGTTCAGTGACGCCGCCGGCATGGTCGACACCGAGCTGCCCGAGGCGCTGACCGTAGAAGCTATCGCTGGCGTGATCGACGACTACCGCCAGGCCGCGCTGAATGCCCGCGAAGCCGGCTTCGATGGCGTCGAGCTGCATTGCACCAGCGGCTATTTGCCCATGCAGTTCATGGCTGCCAGCAGCAACCAGCGCAGCGATGACTACGGCGGCGATGCCCACAACCGGGTGCGCTTTGCCAAGGAAGTGATAGAGGCCATGGCCGCAGCCATTGGCGCCGGGCGAGTGGGCCTGCGCCTGTGCCCCGGCAACCCTTACAACGACATCGACGACAGCGAGCCAGCCGTGACCAGTGCGGCACTGTGCGCGGCGGTAGCGCCATTGAACCTGGCCTACCTGCACGTCATGCGTTCGCCCCTGGCCGACCTCGATGCATTCGCCCTGGCGCGCCAGCACAGCCGCCAGGCACTGATCCTCAACGATGGCTTCGACGGTGCTTCGGCGTGTGCAGCGCTGCAGGCGGGCGAGGGCGCGGCGGTGTCCTTTGGCCGGCACTTCATCGGCAACCCGGACCTGGTCGAGCGGCTGCGCCACGGTCGGCCGCTGGCCGGCTTTGACCGCAAGACCCTCTACACCTCAGGGGCACGGGGCTACAGCGATTACCCCAGCTGGCAGGCCAGCGCGGAGGTGACGCCATGAACCTGCCGCAAACGCTCACTGCCGTGGCCCAGCAGCCGGTCAGCCGCGAGCAGACCCAGGCCTTGCTCGACCTGCGCAGCGCTGCCAGTGCGCTGATCAAACCTCGCGACCTGTATACCTTGGCCGATCGCCTGGAGGCGCAGGCCGATGCCCACGCCGAGCGGCCGTTCCTGATCTATGGCGAACAGGTACTGAGCTACGCCGAAGTCGACAGCCTGGCCGACCAGATGGCCCATGCCTGCCAGGCCCGGGGCCTGCGCCCCGGTGATGTATGCGCCTTGATGATGGAAAACCGCCCGGCGTTCTTTGCCTGCTGGTTCGGCCTGGTCAAGCTCGGGGTCGTGGTGGCCTTCATCAACACCCAGGTATCTGGCAAACCCTTGCTGCACGCTTTGCAAACCACCGGCGCCAAGGCCTTGGTGGTGGGCGAAGAGTGCATGGGCAGCCTGCAGGCCACCGCGAGCCTACCGCAACTGCCCGTGTGGCTGGTCAACGACGCCGAGCAGCCGTGGTCCGGCCCGCTGCCAAACGGTATCGACACGGCCTTTGCCGCCGACCTGGCTGTTGCCCCGCGCAGCCGTTTCCCGCGTGAGCTGCGCGCGAACATCGAGGCGCAGGCACCGACGCTGCTGATTTTCACCTCGGGCACCACCGGCCTGCCCAAGGCCGCGCGCTACAGCCACATGCGCTGGATGTCGTCGGGTGATGTGATGGAAGTGACCTTGCAGGCCACGGCCGATGACGTCTTCTATTGCTGCCTGCCGCTGTATCACGGCGCCGCTGCCACGTCGGTCACTTCCACCGCCCTGCGCGTCGGTGCAAGCATCGTGGTGCGGCGCAAGTTCAGCGTGCGCGAGTTCTGGAGCGATGTTACCCGCCATCGCATCAGCGTATTCCAGTACATCGGCGAAATCTGCCGCTACCTGCTCAACCGCCCGGCGCAGCCCGGCGAACGTGAGCACAGCCTGCGCTGCATGCTCGGTGCCGGCCTGTCGGGCGACGCCTGGCAGCGTTGGGTCGAGCGTTTCGGGCCGATCCAGGTGTTCGAAGGTTGGGGGGCCACCGAGGCCAATACCAACCTGATCAACGTCGACAACTACCTCGGCTCGTGCGGTCGGGTACCAGACTGGAGCCGCACCAACCTGCGCCTGGTGCGCTACGACGTAGAGAACGATTGCCACCCGCGTGACGAAAACGGCCTCTACCAGCTGTGCGAGGTTGGCGAAGTGGGCGAGGCGATGGGCTTTATCGTCGACCACCCGGACATTGGCGGCGGTCGCTTCGAGGGCTACACCTGCGCTGCCGCCACCGAAAGCAAGATCCGCCGTGATGTGCTGCAGGCAGGCGATGCCTGGTGGAGTTCGGGCGACCTGCTGCGCCAGGATGCCGACGGCTACTGCTACTTTGTCGACCGCATCGGCGATACCTTCCGCTGGAAAAGCGAGAACGTCTCCACCCAGGAGGTGGCCGACGCCCTCAGCGACCTGCCGGGCCTTGAACTGATCAACGTCTACGGCGTGCAGGTGCCGGAGCACGAGGGCAGGGCGGGCATGGCCGCAGTGCTGATGCAGCCAGGCCAGGTGTTCGACCCGCAGGCGTTGTACCAGCTGACCGAGGCACGCCTGCCGCGCTATGCCGCGCCAATGTTCGTGCGGGTGAGTGCGGCGGCGGACCTGACCAGCACCTTCAAGTTGCGCAAGGTCGACTTGCAGCGCCAAGGCTATTGCCCGCAGGCCTGCGCCGACCCGCTGTTCATCCGCGATGAAAACAGCCGCAGCTACCAGCCCTATTCCGTGGAGGTGCTGGCGCAGGTGGGCCTGCCAGCATTCATCGGTGGCCAGCATGGTTGAACTCGACGGCAACGGCCACGCGCTGGAGGGTGGCCTGCGCTACCCCTGGCCGCAGGCGCAAGGCAGCGGCGAGTGGCGGGAGGTGCTGGACGGGGTGTGGTGGCTGCGCATGCCGCTGCCGTTCCGCCTCGACCACATCAACCTGTACCTGCTGCGCCATGGCGACGGCTGGGTGGTGGTGGACAGCGGTATGAATACCGCGCAAACCCATGATGTGTGGGAACAGGTTTTTACCGGGCTGTTCGCCGGCCAGCCGGTGCTGGCGGTGATCTGCACCCACTACCACTCCGACCATGCCGGGGTGGCAGCCTGGCTCGCCGAGCGCTATCGCTGCCCAGTGTACATGACCGCCAGCGAGTACCGCTCGCTGTACGTGACGGTGCCAGCGGGGCAGGCACCGGCTTGGGATTTCCACGACTTCCATGCCAAGGCGGGCTTCAGCGACGAGCAGATCGACGAGCTGTACCGGTTGATCCAGAACGGCCACTTCCGCCCGTTGCATTTCAACAGCTACCGGCGCTTGCGCGACGGCGACCGCTTGCCCATCGGCAACCGCCAGTGGCGCGTGGTGATCGGCCGTGGCCATTCCCCCGAGCACGCTTGCCTGTATGCCGAGGATGGCAGCGTGCTGATCGCCGGCGACCAGGTGTTGCCACGCATTACCCCGACCGTGGGCGTGCATGCCACCGAGCCCGAAGCCGACCCGCTGCGTGACTGGCTGGCCTCGCTCGACCACCTGCGCGGCTTGCCGGACAGCGTACTGGTGCTGCCCGCCCACGAGCGACCGTTCTACAACCTGCACGCGCGCCTGGACCAGTTGCATGCGCATCACCAGGCCCAGTTGTCGCGGATGTTGGCCAGCTGTGACGAGCCACGTAGCGCGCTCGAACTGATGGCCGTGCTGTTCCCCAGGCTGTCAGGGCGTTTCGACGAACTGATGGCGCTTGGCGAAACGTTGGCCCATGCCAACTACCTCATGGCCGAAGGGCTGCTGGTGCGCGAACTCCATCAGGCGCATTACCGCTACCGCCGTGGCCCGCAGGGGAAAATTGCGGCCGCGCCCGGCTCGACGGCAACGTTGAACATTCCTGGCAGCCAGCTGGTTGCCCATCAGGAGAGTCCGTGTGATCGACAAGAACAACAATAACGGTACTGGCCTTGCTTGCCGCGGTTTGCCGCTGGCCAGCCTGACGGCGGCAATTGCCCTGGCCTCGGCATCGGCCTGGGCGGGGGAGACCATCGAGTTCGACAATGGCGCCACCATCGACTGGTCGGTGACCACCAGCTACGGCATCGGCGTGCGCCTGGCCAAGCCCAGCGACCGCCTGATGGGGGTGAACGCCGACGACGGTGACCGCAACTTCAACCAGGGCAGCCTGACCACCAACCGCCTGGGTGCCCTGGGCGAGATGATCATGCGCATGGACAACTACGGCGCCGTGGTGCGCGCCAGTACCTTCTACGACGACGTCTACCACCGCAAGAACGACAACAACTCGCCGGCCACGGTCAACAAGGCCGGCGACAACGACGAATTCACCAGCGACGCGAAATACTACAGCGGTGGCCGCTCCCGCCTGCTGGATGCCTATGTGTTTGGTGGCTGGCGCTTCGACAACGACTCGATGCTCGACGTCAAGGCCGGGCGCCATATCGAATCGTGGGGCGAAAGCCTGTACTACCCCGGGGTCAACGGGGTGCAGAACCCTTCGGATGCGGTCAAGGCGGCGCAGCCCGGCGTCGAAGTCAAGGAAGTGCTGCTGCCGGTCGGCCAGGTGTCGGCTTCGTACCGCTTCAACCCGCAGTTCACCCTGGGCGGTTACGTGCAGTACGAATGGAAGGGCACCGAGCTGGCCCCGGTAGGTAGCTACCTGTCGGGCACCGACGTGATCGGCCCAGGCCGTGAATTCCTCATCACGCCGACCGGCAATGTGCCCTACCGTGGCACCGACGAGCCGCGCGACAGTGGCCAATGGGGCGTGCAGTTGCGCTACCGGCCGGTACCGGCGCTGGAGCTGTCGCTGTTCCACGTCAACTACCACGACAAAAACCCGGCCACCGCCCTGGTCGGCTACAGCCCGGTTCCGGTAGGCGGTGGCCTGTTCGCCTTCGCCGCCAACGGCTATCGGGTGAAGTACTTCGAAGACATAAAGCTCACCGGCATCAGCGCGTCGACCAAGCTCGGCGACACCCAGATCGGCGCTGAATGGTCGTACCGCGACGGTGCGCCGGTAATGGTCAGCACCGGCCTGGGGCCTACCCCGGCGCGCGGCAAGGGCCAGCAGTTCCAGGTCTCGGCCATGCGCGTGCTGGGCGACCGCCCCTGGGCCAGCCAGACCACCCTTACCGGGGAGATCATTCACGTACGCGTCGACAGCGTCGACGCCACTTCGGCAGCCGGCAACCTGCAGGGCGTGGCGCTGCTGCCGAGCCTGCGACCTTTGGTTGGAGCTTCCGATGACTTCACCTACAAAACCGCGACGGGCTGGCGCTCCCGCGATGCCAGTGCCTACACCGTCGGCGCATCGTTCAGTTATCCGGGCGTTTTCCAAGGCTGGGATCTGGAAGTGCCGGTGCGCTTCTCCAACGTGTTCAGTGGCTCGACGCCCATGTCCGGGAGCATCTCCGGGGTACAGGGCGACCGCCGCATCAGCGTAGGCACCACCTTCAAGTACCTGGGCAACCTGGAAGCCGCGCTGACCTATGTCGGTTACCTCGGCTCGCCGGATGCGATCAAGCGCCCGTATGCCGACCGTGACTACGCCACCTTCTCGCTGAAATACACCTTCTGACCAATCACCTGACAACGCTGGCGCCTGTAGGCGCCGGCTCGGAGGCACCATGGGGCTCAAAGGCCACGCAGCAATTGTCGGTACCGCGCAGTACAAGCCGGAAAAGTACGCCACGGCACCGAAGATGTTCCACCTTGAGCAGGTCGCCGACCTGGCCGCCCAGGCCCTGCGCGATGCCGGCCTGCAAGCCTCGGACCTGGACGGCTTGGTAATCAACGGGCCGCAGTTCCATGAAGCGTCGGTGTTCGTCCCGGCCATGGCCGCCGAATACCTGGGGCTGCGGCTGAACTTCGCCGAAGTGGTCGACCTGGGTGGTTGCACCTCGGTCGGCATGGTCTGGCGCGCCGCCGCGGCTATCGAGTTGGGCCTGTGCCAGGCGGTGCTGTGCGTACTGCCGGCGCGCATGGCACCCTTGGGGCCGGACGAGGACCCAGGCTGGATGGCCCGGGCCATGCGCTTTGGCGGCCACAGCACGGCATTCGGTGCGCCAGAGGCGGAGTTCGACCTGCCCTATGGGCACATGGGCCAGAACACCGGCTACGCAATGATCGCCCAGCGCTACGCTGCCCAGTACGGCTACGACCCGCGCGCGCTGGCGAAAATTGCCGTGGACCAGCGCAGCAACGCCCAGGCCAACCCGCAGGCGATGTTCTACGGCCAGCCGCTGACCGTGGAGCAGGTGCTGGCCAGCCGCATGGTCGCCGACCCGCTGCATGTACTGGAGATCGTCATGCCGGTGGCCGGTGGCGCGGCACTGATCATCACCAATAAAGAGCTGGCGGCCCGCGCCCGCAAACGCCCGGCGTTCATTACCGGTTTTGGCGAACACCTGGCGTTCAAGTCGCCGACCTACGCCCAGGACATGGTGCATACGCCAATCGGCCCGGCCTCGCGCCGCGCCTTCGCCATGGCCGGGCTGAAACCCAGCGATGTCGATGCCGCACAGATCTACGACTGCTACACCATCACCGCCTTGCTGACCCTGGAAGACGCCGGCTTCTGCGGCAAGGGCGAGGGCATGGCATTCGTCCGTGAGCATGACCTGACCTGGCGCGGCGATTTCCCCATGAACACCCACGGCGGCCAGCTCAGCTTCGGCCAGGCCGGTTCGGCCGGCGGCATGTCGCAGGTCATCGAGGCGGTCACGCAGATTGCCGGTGCCGCCGGCGAGCGCCAGTTGCAGCGCTGCGACAGCGTCTATGTCTCCGGTACCGGCGGCGTGATGAGCGAGCAGGGCGCATTGATCCTCCAGGGAGCATAACCATTATGTCGAACAACAAACCGATGCCTGTCGCCACCGAGATCTCGGCGCCGTTCTGGGAAGGGCTCAAGGCCCGCCGCCTGCTGGTGCAGCAGTGTGGTGCCTGTGAACAATGGCTGTTCTACCCTCGTCGGCACTGCCCGGCCTGCCTGGCGCCAGAGCCGGCGTGGCGTGAGGTGAGCGGCCAGGCGACGCTGTACAGCTTCACCGTGGCGCGCATTCCGACCCTGCCTGACTTCATCGATGAAATGCCGCAGAAACTGGCGGTGGTGGAGCTGGCCGAAGGGGTGCGGGTCAACACCACCCTGGTGGGCCTGGAGGAAGACCAGATCCGTATCGGCATGCCGTTGCAGCCGGTGTTTGCCCAGATCGATGGCAAGGGCACCCGGCTATTGCGCTTCACCGGCCTGGAGCAGGACGCCGAAGCGCTGGAAGTACCGCAGGTGGTCGACGCGGTGGCGCCTGCCGAGGCGCCCGATAATTGCCTGCAGGTCGACTGCCAGGACCAGGCCGCGCTGCAGGCCCTGGTCAGCGAACAGTACAGCGGCTGGAGCAACAGCCTGCTGGTGGACCAGGCGCTGATCGATGCCTTCGCCCAGCTGTCGGGTGACGACTATTGGATTCACACCGACCCTGAGCGGGCCCGGCGCAGCAGCCCGTTTGGCGGCACCATCGCCCACGGCGCGCTGGTGCAGGTGCTGCAATCGCGGATGAAGCTGGCGTTGGGCTTCGAGATCACCGGCTTTACCACGCAGATCAACTACGGCTCCGACCGTTTGCGCTTCCCGGCGCCGGTGCCGGCCGGCTCGCGCATTCATGCCCGGGCCAGGGTCAAGGCGGTGGAGCTGAACCAGCGTGGTACTCAGCTGACCCTGGAGATCAATACCCATGTGGTGGGCCAGGAGCGGCCGTCGGTGATCAATGACCTGGTGATTCTCTACCAGCGTTGAGGGCGTAGCTGTGGGATCGGGTTGACCCGCGAAGCATTCAACGCGGTGTATGGCACCGGCTGCGCCGGTGTTCGCGGCTAAAGCCGCTCCCACAGGTTCATCGCAGTCTTCAAGGCAGATGCAGTACCTGTGGGAGCGGGTTCACCCGCGAAGAATCCAACACTGTGTATGGCACCGGCTGCGCCGGTGTTCGCGGCTGAAGCCGCTCCCACAGGGGTTGCACAAGGCTTGGGGACTGCACCAATTCTGTGGGAGGGGGCGACAGGCCTATTCAGACAAACCTTAAGCCATTTGGACGATGTTTCCGCAACGCCCCCGACTGACTATCCCCCATGCCCCCGCCTGACAAGAACAAGAGGAATGGCTCCATGGCTGCGTTGTACGTGCACCTCGATCAGGAGCGACGCCCATGCGCTCGGTGATCGGCTACCTGGTCTGCCTGATCGTCGGGCTGACCATCGTCTTTACCTTCCTGCCTCGCCCTGAGGCCGCACCCGCCGATAAACCGCTGCGTGTCGACCGGGTGCAGGTCAACGCCTTGCTCGACCTTGGCCCGCGCGTGCTGGCGGTAGGCGAGCGCGGCAGCATTCTGTTCAGCGATGACCAAGGCGTCAGCTGGCAACAGGCGGTGGTCGAACCGCAACGCCAGGTGGCCCTGACCGCCGTGGTGGCGCTCGACGCACAGCGCCTGCTGGCGGTCGGCCATGACGGTTGGATCCTGCGCTCCGACGATGGCGGCCGGCTTTGGCGTGAGGTGCGCCACGACAACAAGCTTGGCGAACCGCTGCTGGGCGTGTGGGCGGCCGGCGCTGAGCGCGTCCTGGCCTACGGCAGCTTTGGCAAGTTCTACCAGTCCATTGATGCCGGGGCGACCTGGCAGGCCTTGACGCTAGATATCGACAGCGCCCACCTCAACAGCATGGACGGTGGCGCCGATGGCCGGCGCATGCTGGTCGGCGAGCAGGGCCTGGTGCTGCGCAGCCATGACGGCGGCGTGCAATGGCAGACGCTGCCGGCGTTCTACAGCGGTTCGCTGTTCGGCATCGTGCGCCTGAGCCAAGACGACTGGGTGGCCTACGGCATGCGCGGGCATGTGTTCGTCAGCCATGACTTTGGCGAGCACTGGCGCCAGGTCGAAGTCGGCAACGCGCTGCCGCTTTATGGGCACACCCGCTTGCCAGGCGGTGGGCTGGTGATCGTCGGTGCGGGCGGCTCGTTGGTGCGCCTGGGCCCGCGCGGTCAGTTGCAGAGCGCTACGCGCCTGGTCGGGCACGGCACCCTGACCTCGGCGGCAATGGTGGGTTCACGGCTGTTGTTGGGCGGTGAACAAGGGGTTTTCGATGCCAGTGCGGGCAGCCTTGCCGCGCTGAGCCAATGAGAGGCAAACCATGAAAAAACCAGACACTCGCGCCGCGCGCTGCGTCCAGGCCACTGCCAGCGCCTTGATGAAAGGGCGCAAAGGCCTGCTGTTGCTGTTCGTGCTGCTGACCTTGGGCCTGGGCTACAGCGCCACCCATACCCAGCTGGACCCAGGTTTCAACAAGCAGATCCCGGTGCGCCATGACTACATGGTGAACTTCCTGCGCTTCAGCCAATACTTCACCGGTGCCAACCGCTTCCTCGTCAGCGTGCGCTGGAAAGGCGAGGGCGACCTGTACAACCCGGAATTCCTCGACACCCTGCGCAAAGTCACCGACGACGTGTTCTTCATTTCCGGTGTCAACCGCGCCAGTGTCACGTCGCTGTTCACCGCCAACGTGCGCTACATCGAAATCACCGAGGAAGGCTTTTACGGCGACGTGGTGGTGCCACCACGCTTCAACGGCAGTGCTGCCGACCTGGCCCAGGTGCGCAGCAACGCCGCGGCCTCCGGGCAGATCGGCCGGCTGATCGCCAACGACCTGAAGTCGGCGATGGTGCGTGCCGACCTGCAGGATACCGACCCGCAAACGGGCAAACCGGTGGACTATGTCGAAGTCGCCAAGCGCCTGGAGGCGCTGCGCGACAAGTACGCCAGCGCCGACATCGAAATCAGCATCGTCGGTTTCGCCAAGCTGGTGGGCGATGTGGTCGAGGGGCTGAACACGGTGATCGGCTTCTTCGTGATCGCCTTCGTCATCACCGCGCTGCTGCTGTGGCTGTATGCACGCTCCTGGCGCCTGACCCTGGTCGCCCTGGTGGTGGCGCTGCTGCCGGTGGTGTGGCTGCTGGGCCTGTTGCCGCTGCTGGGGCTGGGCATCGACCCGATGTCGATCCTGGTACCGTTCCTGATCTTCTCGATTGGCGTGTCCCACGCGGTGCAGATGACCAATGCCTGGAAGCAGGACGTGGTGGCCGGGGCCAGCGCCCAGCAGGCGGCGCGTTCGGCCTTCTGCAAGATCTTCATTCCCGGCTCGCTGGCGTTGCTGATGAATGCCCTGGGTTTTGCCGTGATCATGCTGATCGACATCCCGATCGTACATGAGCTGGGGGTGACCGCCTGCATCGGTGTGATGCTGATGATCATCACCAACAAGCTGATGCTGCCGATCATCCTCTCCTGGCTGCGCCTGGAGCCCGCCACGTTGCAGCGGGCCCAAGCCCGCGAGGCCGGGCGCCACCGCCTGTGGTGGCGGTTGTCGGCGCTGGCCGAGCCGGGCCCGGCGCTGGCGGTGTTCGCCGTGAGCCTGGCGCTGCTGGTGGCCGGTGCCTGGAAAGCACGCGAGCTGGCAGTGGGCGATATCGGCGCCGGGGCACCGGAGCTGCGCAGCGATTCGCGCTACAACCAGGACAATGCACGGATCATCGGCAGCTACTCGATCGGCCTCGACGTGCTGTCGGTGTTCGTCGAGGTCAAGGGGATCGAAGAGGGGTGCCTGTCGCCCGAGGTCATGCGCGCGGTCGAGGCCTTTGACTTCCGCATGCGTGCAGTCAGTGGCGTGCAGTCGGTGCAGAGCGTGGCCGGCATGGGCAAGCGGGTGATCGCGGGCAACAACGAAGGCAACCCGCGCTGGGCGGCCATCCCCGGCTCGGCCCGCGGCCTGAGCCAGGGCGCACGGGCCTACATGCCGGACGACGGCCTGGTCACCGAGGGCTGCCAGCAGATGCAGATCCTGGTGTTCCTTGCCGACCACGAAGGCGCCACCATCAGCCATGCCATCGGCGAGGCACGGCGCATCATCGCCGACGTACGCGGCCCGAAGGTCGACTTCCTGCTCGCCGGCGGCAACGTCGGCGTCATGGCCGCCTCCAACGAAGCGGTCAAGCGCGCCGAGGTGACCATGCTGGCGGCACTGTTCGGCTCGGTGGCGCTGTTCTGCTGGCTGACCTTCATGTCGCTGCGTGCGGTGCTGTGCATCCTGGTGCCGCTGGCCATCGTCGCGATCCTGTGCAATGCGTTGATGGCCATGCTCGGCATCGGCCTGAAGGTCGCCACCTTGCCAGTCATGGCCTTGGGGGTGGGGGTCGGCGTGGACTACGGCATTTACCTGTACGAGCGCATTCAACACGAGATGGCCGCCGGTGCCACGCTGCGCGAGGCATTCTACCTGGCCATGTGCCAGCGCGGCACCGCCGCCGTGTTCACCGCCTTGACCATGTCCATCGGCGTTTGCACCTGGGCATTCGCGCCGCTCAAGTTCCAGGCCAACATGGGCGTACTGCTGTCGTTCATGTTCCTGGTCAACGTGCTGGGGGCGATTTTCCTGCTGCCGGCACTGGCAGCCTGGTTCAACCGCGGGCGCCCATTGGTGGCCCGACAAACGGCGCAGCACGCGGTGCTGGTGGGCGGCGCTGGAGGACATAACCGGTAATACAAAATAAACCCTGGCGCCCCTATTGTCGGCGCCAGGGCGGGGCGGCGAGACTGTGCCGCGAGCATCGACAGCTGCACGGGGCCAAGGCCCCGGCGCCGAAATTATAAAAATAACAAGGGAAGGCCCACGCCTTACCCGAGCGAGGAGAAGACTGTGGAAAAAGCTGTCTTGACCCATGATGCACTGGCCAGACTCGGCTGTGACCTGGCGACCTTCGATCGCCTGGTTGGGGAAGTCTACGAAGGTGCGCTCGACCCCAAGCTGATGGCCGCCGCGCTGACCAGCTTCCGCACCCTCTATGCCGCCAACTACGTGACCTTGATCTTGCGCGTGCCAGACCAGCCGGACATGGGCGTGATGATCATTTCCGGCGACATTGAAGGGGCTGGTGATGTTACCTACATGACCTACCCGCAAACCAATACCCCCTTCGCCAACCAGCCGCCGGACCAGGTGTTCGCGGTCGACGACGTAATGACCTACCCCGAATGGGAGCGCAGCGCCTACTTCAAGATGTTCTGCAGCCAGCAGGACGTGTACCACGTAATGGGGGCCGACATTTCCACGCCCGATGGCGGCAAGCTGCGTTTTCGCGTCACCCGGCCCAAGCGCGAGCCGAACTTCTCGGCCGATGAGCGCGCCCTGTGCGGCATGTTCCTGCCGCACTTGCGCCGGGCCTTGCAGATGCACAACCTGCTCGACCGCAGCGAGTCGCTAAGCGAGCTCTACTCTCAGGCCATCAGCCGCCTGTCGGTGGCCACGCTGGTGCTGGATGAAAGCGGCAGCGTGCTGCAGGTCAACCCGGTGGCCCAGGAGATCCTGGCCAGTGCCGACGGGCTGAAGCTGGTGGGCGGGCGCCTGGAGGCAACTTACCCGAGCGATAACCGCGAACTGCAGCGCCTGATCAAAGCGGCGTTTGCCGCGGACGCGCCAAAAGGCGCCGAAGCCATGTCGGTGACCCGCCCGTCGGGGTTGGTCAACCTGGGCCTGGTGGTGGAGTCGATCCCGTCGCTGGACTGGGCCGATGAGCGTGGCAAGCCGGCAGCGCTGGTGTACATCCGCGATGCCGCAAGCAAGTCGCTGGCCAGCGAGGTGGTGACCAAGCAGCTGTTCAACCTGACCCGCGCCGAAACCGCGCTGGCCATGGAACTGGCCAACGGCTTGTCGCTGGAAGAGGCCGCCGAAGAACTGAATATTCGCCGCAACACGGCGCGTGCGCATTTGCGCTCGATTTTCTCCAAGACCGGGGTGCGCCGGCAGACCGAACTGGTGCGCATCCTGCTCAACAGCGTGGTCGCCCTGGGCAAGCCCAAGGTTGCACTGAAGGCGGTCGAACGCCTCAAGGTACCGCCACCGAAGCTGGCCGTGGCCACTGCTCGCAGCGCCTGAGGCGCGGCCGTGGCGCCGGTGTTAGTCCGCAAGGACGATGCCGGCGCGTTTTGCTTCTGCCGATACTGGGCAGACCTACCCTGGAGATCGATTATGTCTGTTACAGCTATCAGTGGCAGTGCCTCGGGCATTGGCGCGGCGGTTGCTGCCGCGCTGCGTGCAGCAGGTCATGAAGTCATCGGCATCGACCGCGCCAATGCCGAGGTGGTGGCCGACCTGTCTACCGCGCAAGGGCGTGCGGCGGCCATTGCCGAGGTGCTTGAGCGCAGCGGCGGGGTGCTCGATGGCCTGGTGTGCTGCGCTGGAATCGGCGTTACTGCACCGTCCTGCGGCTTGATCCTGGCAGTCAACTATTTTGGCGTGAGCCAGTTGCTCGACGGCTTGCAAGGTGCCCTGGCGCAGGGGCGCAACCCGGCTGCGCTGGTGATCGGCTCGGTGGCAGCTACCCAGCCCGGGGCTGACCAGCAGGCAATGACCGCGGCAATGCTCGAAGGCGCCGAGGCCCGCGCGCTCGACCTGGCCAACGGCCTGGGCCAACCGCATGTGGCTTATGCCTGTTCCAAATACGCCATTGCTCATCACGCCCGGCGCCTGGCGCCGACCTGGGGCCAGCAGGGCATCCGCTTGAATGTGGTGGCGCCAGGTGCGGTGCAGACGCCGTTGCACCAGGCATCGCTGAACGATGCCCGCTTTGGCAAGGCCGTACGTGAGTTTGTCGCGCCGCTGGGGCGTGCCGGGCGCCCGGAGGAAATTGCTGCACTGGTGGCGTTCCTGCAGTCCGAGCAGGCATCGTTCATCCATGGCAGCGTGGTTTTCATCGATGGCGGTATGGACGCGAAGGTGCGTGCGCCGCGTTTCTGACAAGGATCGAGCATGAATAAAGTGGCCTTCATTACCGGTGCCAGCCGTGGCATCGGCCGGGCGGCGGCGCTGGCGTTTGCCCGTGCCGGTTACGACCTGGCGATCAGCGCGCGCACGCTCGAAGAGGGTGAGCAGCACCCGCATGCCTTGCGCGACGCTGCGGGTACGCCGTTGTCGGGCAGCTTGAACGGCACCGCCGAGGCAATTCGCGCGCTGGGTGGGCGGGTGCTGGTGGTGCCGATGGACCTGCTGGACAGCAGCTCGGCCGAGCACGCCTGCGCGACGGTGCTGGCCGAGTACGGGCGTATCGATGTGCTGGTGAACAACGCCATCTACCAGGGCAGCGACCTTAATGCGACCTTCCTGGCGCTGCAGCCGCAAACCCTCGAACGGATGTTCACGGGGTATATCCTTACGCCGTTCCTGCTGACCCAGGCCGTGGTGCAGCGGATGCTGGGGCAGGGCAGTGGCGTGGTGATCAACGTCACTTCAGGTGCCGGCGAGAGCGACCCGCCGGTGGCGGCGGACAAAGGCGGCTGGGGTTATGCCTACGGTGCCGGCAAGGCGGCGGTATCGCGGCTGTCGGGGATTCTGTCGACGGAGCTGGGCGAGCGGGGGATCCGTGCCTACACCTTGAACCCGGGGGTGGTGACCACCGAGGCATTGAAGGTGACCATTGGCGAACGGGGTGTCATTGCCTTGCGAGCTGGCAGTGCGCCGCCCGAGGTGCCGGCGGCGGTGATGTTGTGGCTGGCCACTGACCCCCGGGCCGAGCAGTATCAGCGGCGCACCCTGGCGGCGCAGGCGTTGGCCTTGGAGTATGGGATTGTCGCTGACTGGCGCTGATCTTCGGTATATGGCGCGGGTGCTTGCCTTGGGATTTTGGTTGCCTGTCAGATCGAGCGCCGCCCGCGCGGCGCTCGATTTCTGCACCACTGCAAATCCCAAGTAGGCGCGGTTTAGGCCATTTGGACGATGTAGCCCGGGGCAGGGCGGCTGGATCATTCCGGCACAATTCCAAGAGGGTCATCCCAATGCAGCCTGCCCCGCGCCAACTGACCGGTTACCTGATGAGCGCTATCGTCATCGCCGCCGTCGCCTTTGCCTTCGCTCCGCGCCAACCCGCCCCCCTCGCGGTCACCGAGGTGCTGGTCGACCGGGTCCAGGTCAATGCTTTGGTAAGCGCCGGGGACCGCCTGGTCGCCGTCGGTGAGCGCGGCACGCTGCTCACCAGCCTCGACAGCGGCCGCAGTTGGCAAGCCGGCCAACTCGGCGCCGGGCGTGACGCTACGCTGACCGGCGTGGTCGCCCTCAATGCCCAGGTGCTGGTTGCTGTAGGCCATGACGGGTTAATCCTGCGCTCCAGCGACGCTGGCCAGACCTGGCAGGCAAAACACCACGACGCCGAGCTCGGCGAACCGCTGCTCGGGGTGTGGAGTGGCAACGGCCAGCAGGTAGTGGCCTACGGCAGCTATGGCAAGTTCCTGGTCTCGGAGGATGCTGGTGAACACTGGGCCGCCCGCGAGATGCCAGGTGACGGCGCCCACTTCAACGGCCTCGACGGCGGTGCCGATGGCCGCCAGATGCTGGTTGGCGAGCAAGGCCTGGTGCTGCGCTCCAGCGATGGCGGCCAGCACTGGCAGCTCATGCCGCCGTTCTACAACGGCTCGCTATTCGGTGTGGTGCGCCTCTCGGCCTCGTCTTGGCTGGCCTATGGCATGCGTGGCCATGTGTTTCGCAGCACAGACTTCGGCGACAGCTGGCAGCGCATCGATGTTGGCAGCAACCAGCCAATCTACGGCCACGCCCGTTTGCCGGGGCAGGGCGGATTGGTGCTGGTAGGCGGCGCCAGCCGGCTGATCCGCCTGGATGCCGAGGGCAACCTGCTGGGCATCGATCAGCGCAGCGGCCTGGGCACCTTGACGTCGGCGCTGGGCCTCAGCGGCCGCCACCTGCTGGTGGCCGGTGAGCGTGGCGTGTTCCAGGGCGTGCAACCCACCGTTGCGGTCAGCCAGGAGGCCCGGCCATGAGCCGCAGCCGGAGCGAGCGATGGGTACTCGGTTGCGCGGATCTGCTGCTTGACGCCAGGCGTGCCTGGCTCGGGCTGTTCTTGCTGGTGACCGTGGCGCTGGGTTACAGCGCCACCCAGGTGCGCCTGGACCCCGGGTTCAACAAGCAGATCCCGGTGCGCCACGCGTACATGCTCAACTTCCTTGATTTCAGCCGGGTGTTCACCGGGGCCAACCGCCTGCTGGTGAGCGTGCGCTGGAAGGGCGAGGGCGATATCTACCGCCCTGAATTCCTCAAGGTATTGCAACAGGTCACCGACGACGTGTTTTTCATTCCCGGCGTCAGCCGGCCAAGCGTGACCTCGCTGTTCACGCCCAACGTACGTTATGTGGAGGTGACCGAAGAGGGTTTCGTCGGCGACCTGGTGGTGCCGCCCCAGTACGCCGGCACCGCCGAGGACCTGCAGAAGGTGCGCAGCAATGCCGCGCGCGCCGGGCAGGTAGGCCGCCTGCTGGCCAACGACCAGCGCGCGGCGCTGGTGCGCGCCGACTTGCAGGACAGCGACCCGCGTACCGGCCAGCCGGTGTCGTATGTGGAGGTGGCCAAACGCCTGGAAGACATACGCGCGCGCTACGCCAGCGCCGATATCGAGATCAACGTGGTGGGCTTCGCCAAGCTGGTGGGCGATGTGGTCGAGGGGCTGAACACCGTGCTGCTGTTCTTCGTCGTCGCCTTTCTGATTACCGCCGCGCTGCTGTGGCTGTACTCGCGCTCGTTGCGCCTGACCCTGGTGGCTTTGCTGGTGGCGCTGTTGCCGGTGGTGTGGCTGCTGGGGTTGCTGCCGCTGCTGGGCCTGGGGATCGACCCGATGTCGGTGCTGGTGCCCTTTCTGATCTTCTCCATTGGCGTGTCGCATGCGGTGCAGATGACCAATGCCTGGCGGCAGGTCGTAATGGCCGGGGCGACGGCCGCGCAAGCGGCGCATTCGGCCTTCTGCAAGATCTTCATCCCCGGCTCGCTGGCGCTGCTGATGAATGCCCTGGGTTTTGCCGTGATCATGCTGATCGACATCCCGATCGTGCACGAGCTGGGGGTGACGGCGTGCCTTGGGGTGATGCTGATGATCGTCACCAACAAGATGCTGTTGCCGTTGGTGCTGTCATACCTCAAGGTCAAGGTGGCTGCAGCACCGCAGACGAATGCGCGGCAACACCCCCTTTGGTGGCGCCTGTCGGCACTGGCGCAGCCAGGGCCTGCGCTGCTGGTGTTTGGCATCAGCCTGGTGCTGCTGGGCGTGGGCGTGTTCAAGGCGCGGCAGCTGGCGGTAGGTGACATCGGCCCTGGGGCGCCGGAGCTGCGTGCCGATTCGCGCTATAACCAGGATAACCAGCGCATCGTCAGCAGTTACGCCGTCGGCCTCGATGTGCTGGCGGTATTCGTCCAGACCCGTGGCATCGACGAAGCCTGCCTGGCGCCGGCGGTAATGCGCGCGGTCGAGTCGTTCGACTTGCAGATGCGCAACGTCGCCGGGGTGCAGTCGGTGCAGAGCGTGGCTGGCATGGGCAAGGAGATGATCGCCGGCAACAACGAAGGCAACCCACGCTGGGCGGCCATCCCCGGATCCTCGCGTGGCCTGCAACAAGGCTCGATGGCCTATACGCCGGATTCGGGCCTGGTCACCGAGGGTTGCCAGCGTATGCAGGTGCTGGTGTTCCTCAATGACCACGAGGGCGCGACCGTGGCCCATGTGGTCAGCGAGGCCCGGCGCATCATCGCCACGCTGCAGGTGCCGCAGGCCACGTTCTACCTGGCCGGGGGTAATGTCGGGGTGATGGCGGCGGCCAACGAGGCGGTCAAGCAGGCCGAGGTCTGGATGCTGGCAGCGCTGTTCTGTTCGGTTGGCCTGTTCTGCCTGCTGACCTTCCGTTCGTTGCGCGCGGTGCTGTGCATCGTGGTGCCGCTGGGCATTGTGGCGATCCTGTGCAACGCGCTGATGGCGTGGCTGGGCATTGGCCTGAAGGTCGCGACATTGCCGGTGATGGCGCTGGGGGTTGGGGTGGGGGTGGACTACGGCATCTACCTGTACGAGCGCATCCAGCATGAAATGGCTGACGGCCAGGACCTGCGCAACGCCTTCTACCGCGCCATGTGCCAGCGCGGCACGGCGGCAGTGTTCACGGCCCTGACCATGTCGATCGGGGTAGGTACCTGGGCCTTCGCGCCGCTCAAGCTGCAGGCCGACATGGGCATTCTGCTGGCGTTCATGTTCCTGGTGAACGTGTTCGGCGCGATCTTCCTTTTGCCGGCACTGGCGGCCTGGTTCGACCGCGACCGGCCGCTGGTGGCCCGCACCCCTGATCTGGAGCCTGCCCATGCTGCCTAACGCTCAGGTGCTGGCCCAGCTGGGCATCGAGCTTGGCGAATACGAGCGCCTGATCGGCAACATGTACGATGCGGCACTTGATACCCAGCGGCTCAACGATGCCCTGCGCCAGCTGCGCGGGCTGTTTGCGGCCAGCTACGTGACGCTGATCCTGCGGGTGCTCGACGAGCCGTTGCTGTCGCCGATGATGGTCGCCGGCGATGTCGAGCCGGGGGAGGGTGGCGTCAACCATTTCGCCTACTGCGAGAAGGCTTCGCTGTTCGACAGGCTGCCGGTGGACACCGTGTTCACCATCGACGAGCTGATGAGCGATGCCGAGTGGGCCTGTTCGTCGTTCTACCTGCTGTACTGCGCGCCCTACGGCTGTTTTCACATGCTCGGCGTCGACATCAGCATGCCTGACGGTGGCACCCTGCGCCTGCGCATCAACCGCCCGCGTGGGCAGCCGCGCTTCGGCGAGCTGGAGCGGGCGCTGTGCGCGATGCTGGTGCCGCACCTGCGCCGGGCCCTGCACATGCACGCACTACTCGACCGCAGCGCCTCGCTGGGTACGCTGTATTCGCAGACCATCAACCGCCTGGCCGTCGCCACCATCATGCTCGATGAGACTGGCAGTGTGCTGCAGCTGAACCCGGTGGCCCGCGAGATCGTCGACAGCAACGACGGGCTGAAACTGGTAGGTGGCCGCCTGGAGGCCACCTACCCGAGCGACAACCGCGAGCTGGGCCGGCTGGTGCGCAGCGCCTTCCTGCGCAGCCGGCAAGGCAACCTGGCCGCCCAGGGCGCCGAGGCGATGTCGGTGTCACGCCCGTCCGGGCAGGTCAACCTGGGGGTGGTGGTCGAGCTGGTGCCGTCCCAGGAGCTGGTCGAGGGCAAGGGCAAGCCGACAGTGGTGGTGTACGTGCGCGACGCGGTGGGCAAGTCGCTGGCGAGCAACACGGTGACCGCCCAGCTGTACAATCTCACGCCGGCAGAAACCGG
Organism: Pseudomonas sp. NPDC089392; assembly: GCF_044749595.1. Classification (NCBI taxonomy): domain Bacteria; kingdom Pseudomonadati; phylum Pseudomonadota; class Gammaproteobacteria; order Pseudomonadales; family Pseudomonadaceae; genus Pseudomonas; species Pseudomonas sp. NPDC089392. Next base: position 3,240 of record NZ_JBIVIF010000039.1, on the reverse strand, counting down.
CCTGGCCCTGGAACTGGCCAACGGCTTGTCCCTGGAAGAGGCGTCCGAGCGGCTCAACATCCGCCGCAACACGGCGCGCGCGCACTTGCGCTCGATCTTCTCGAAGACCGGGGTGCGGCGCCAGACCGAGCTGGTGCGGATCATGCTCAACAGCGTGGTCGCACTGGGCGAGCCCGGCAGCCTGGCGCCGCAAATGCGTTAGTCCGAGCGGACGATGCTGCTGCCGTGAGGGCCTGCCGATACTGGGCCACCGCTATCGGTAACCAAGGAGAACAACAATGACCGAGAGTATTCTGGCGCGCCGCGGCCTGGCCCTGAGCCTGCTGCTGATGGCTACGGCGCCGGGTGTGGCGCTGGCTGCGCCCGAGGATGTCGAGCGCCTGGGCAAGGACCTCACCTGCGTGGGGGCAGACCCGACCGGCAACACCGATGGCAGCATCCCGCCGTTCTCTGGCAAGTGGCTGGGTGTGCCGCCCAATGTCTCGTTCAAGGGCACTGGCCAGCACCCTGTGGACCCGTACCCGGACGAAAAGCCGCTGTTCGTGATTACCGCCGACAACCTGGCCCAGTACGGCGATGCGCTGTCTGACGGGCAAAAGGCGCTGTTCAAGCTGTACCCGGCCACCTTCAAGATGCCGATCTACCCTAGCCACCGAGACTTCCGCTTTGACGACGCGGTATGCCAGGCGACCCGCGAGAACGCCAAGGTGGCCAAGCTGGTCGACGATGGCGAAGGCGTGGTCGGCAAGACTGGCGGCACGCCATTCCCGGTGCCGCGCAGTGGCCTGGAGCTGCTGAAGAATGCCTCGACCTTTACCTTGCGTGCCTGGACCGAGGAATACACCTCCGACAACGCCTACGTGCTCAAGGACGGCAACATCAACTGGGGCCGCGTGCATTCGCGCAACCTGGCGCCGGCACTGGAGCCGGGCAAAGTGGGAGAAACGGTGGGCAACTCGTCGTTCTACCTCAACGAAACCCTGTTGCCGCAGCGCGACAAAGGCGAGATCAACACCGGTACCGAGTTCTGGAACGACAAGACCGAACCGCGCCAGGCCTGGCGCTACGACCCGGGCACGCGGCGGGTGCGGCAATCGCCAGGGTATGGCTTTGACATGTCGTTCCCGGGCAGTGGTGGTTCGATCACTGTCGACGAGGTGCGCCTGTTCAACGGCTCGGGCCAGCGCTATGACTGGAAGATCGTCGGCAAGCGGGAAATGTTCATCCCCTACAACGCCTTCCGCGTGCATGCCCCGGACCTCAAGTACGCCGACCTGCTGACCCCTGGGCACCTCAACCCGCAGGCCATGCGCTACGAGCGCCATCGGGTGTGGGAGCTTGAAGGCAACCTCAAGCCCGGCTATCGGCACCTGTATGGCAAGCGCAAGTTGTACATCGACGAGGACACTTGGTTCCCGATGCTGGCCGACAACTATGACAACCGGGGCGAGCTGTGGCGCACCTCGATGGTCAACTACTTCTATGCCTACGAGTCGCAGCGGCCACAGGCCGGCGTGGGGCTTTACCACGACCTCAATGCCGGCAGTTACCTGGCGTTCAACCTGATCAACCAGCAGCGTAACGGCTACCTGCTCAACCGCACCGGCTTCAGCCCCCGGGATTTCGGCCCGGAGGCGGCGCGGCGTTTCGGCCAATGATGCGCGCCCGGGCCCGACCTAGTCCGATTGAAGGATGAGGGCCCGACACGCCTGCTCAAAGATAGCCACCAGGTATTCCCCCTGGGACCGCAGGGGTATTGCCGGTGACTGGCGTATCCAATACAGGAATAACAAGAACATGACCAAACTCGCCGAACTTTCCATCGAAAGCGCCCAGCGCGCCCACCGTTACGCCAGGGGCTGGCACTGCCTGGGCGTGGCCGATGACTACCGTGATGGCAAGCTGCATACCCTGAATGTGTTTGGCACGCGCCTGGTGGCCTTCGCCAACAGTGCCGGGACCATCAGCATTCTCGATGCGTTCTGCCCGCACATGGGCGCCGACCTGTCCCAGGGCACCATCGAGAACGACACCGTGGTGTGCCCGTTCCACCACTGGAAGTACGACACCAGAGGCAAATGCGTGGAGATTCCCTACTGCAAGCGCATACCGCCCAAGGCCAAGACGCGCAGCTGGCTGACCTGCGAGGAAAACAACCTGCTGTTCGTCTGGAACAACCCGGAAGGGCGCCCGCCCAAGGACGGCGTGGTCATTCCGCACCTGCCGGAGATGGACGACCCCGACTGGATCCATGACTGGAACATCGACACCATGCTGATCGAGACCAACCCGCGCGAGCTGGTCGACAACCTGGTCGACGCCCAGCACTTCGGGCCGGTGCACGGCACCCCGACCAAGTATTTTGCCAACGTGTTCGAAGGGCATATCGGCCGGCAGATCTTCCACGGCGACTCCGAGCGCCTGGGCGGCGACCTGATCGCGCCTTCGGCGTACTACGGGCCGGCCACGCACTTCACCGAACTGAGCTCGATGTTCGGCGAGGTACGGGTGCACGCGATCCTGCTCAACAGCCACGTACCGGTGACGGCGGACAGCTTCGTGCTGCGCTTTGGTTGCATGGTCAAGCGCGTGCCAGGCCTTACCGATGAGCAGAATGGCGAGATCGCCAAGGCCTACGTCAAGAGCAACCGTGAGTCGTTCTACCAGGACGTGGATATCTGGAAGCACAAGGTGCGCATCGACAAACCGGTGCTGGCCGAGAACGACGGCCCGGTGTACCAGCTGCGCGAGTGGTACCAACAGTTCTTCACCGACGAGGACCAGGTGCCGGCGAGCATGGCCGAGCGCCGCGAGATCGTTACGGTGGATGAACGCTGAGTGCCACAGCGCCTCGCCAGCCTGGTGTTGGCGAGGCGCATAGCGAGGGGGTGGTGATGAAGATACAGAGCTTGCTGGCGTACAGCGTGCCGCTGTTGGTGGTGTTGATCATCGGGCTGACGCTGGTCGCCTCGGCAGTGCCCGAATCGGCTGCGGCCAAGGCGTGCCGGCAGATTCCCGGTTGCATGAATATCTTGCCGAGTTTCCAAGGGTTGCCTGGGGTGCGTTGACGCTTGGGGCACCGGTTGACCAAAAATTGGGGGAGAGCGGCTGCGATTTGTTTGTCGGGGAGATGGCGTTAGGGCTGCCAGGTGCATGGCTGGGGATTTGAGGTGATGCACAGATCGAGCGCCGCCCGCGCGGCGCTTCGCAGCACAAGGCTGCTCCTACATCTGTTTCGGG